>DRKF01000001.1 GCA_011051915.1 Acidimicrobiales bacterium
CACCGGCGTTCACCCATGAGGCCCCCGCCCTCCAGCTCCACGTCTGGAACGGGTCGGAGTTCATCACCCACACCACCCAGGTGGAACTCCCCGGTGGGCTGGTGCACCCCGACTACGGGGACCCCCAGAAGGTGCTCGAGCGGCTCCGGCGCCGGGCGCCCGTGTACAAACCCCCGGCCCCTGGTGACGCCTGAGAAGACCTCGGGGTCGGTCAGGAGACGTGGCGGTGGAGCCAGGTGCGGGCCACGTTGGCGTGGACGGCCACACCGGTGGCCATGGCGGCCTCGTCGAGCAGCATCTTGTTCGAATGACAGGCGGGTGCCTGGTTGGGGTCGGTGATCTCGGGGGGACAGACGCCGAGGAACGCCATGGCGCCCGGCACCCGCTGGAGCACATAGCTGAAGTCCTCGGCCCCCATGACCGGGGCGGGCATCCACACCACGTGGTCCTCCCCGATGATCTCGGCGGCCGCCTCGGCCATGAGCTGGGTGGCGGAAGGATCGTTCACCGTGACCGGATAGCCGTACCTGATCTCCAGCTCGCCCTCACACTCGTGGGCGGCGGAGATCCCCGTCAGCAGCCGCTCGATACCCCGGGCGACAGATGCCCGGGTGGCCTCGCTGACCGTCCGGAAGGTGCCTTCCACCAGGGCGGTCTCGGGGATCACGTTGGTCGTGGTCCCCGATTCGATGTGGGCGACGGTCACGACCGCCGGATCGAAGACGTCGACCCGCCGGGTCACCAGGGAATGCAGGGCCGAGACGAACTCACACGCCCCCGGGATCGGATCCACCGCGAAATGGGGCATGGACGCGTGACCGCCCTTGCCCCGGAAGACGGCGTGGAAGGTGTCGGCCGAAGCCATCATCGGACCGCTCTTGACCGTGAGCCAGCCACTGGGGGCGTTCGGCGTTATGTGGAGGGCGAAAGCACTGTCGACACCTTCGAGCACACCCTCGCGGATCATGTACTCGGCCCCGCCGAAGCCCTCCTCGCCGGGTTGGAACATGAACCTGACCCGACCCGGCAGGCTCCCGCGCTCGGCCGCCAGCAGGCGGGCCGCACCCACCAGCATCGCCACGTGGGAGTCGTGCCCGCAGGCGTGCATGGCCCCCTCGTTGGTGCTGGCGAAGTCGAGCCCGGTGTCCTCGGGCATCGGCAGGGCATCCATGTCGCCCCGCAGCAGCACGGTGGGACCTTCGGGGTCACCCACCAGGTCGGCGGTCACGGAGGTGGTGGACTCCCCGAGGGTGATCTCGAGGTCCAGATCCGAAAGGGCCTCCACGATCTTGGCCTGGGTCGAGGGCAGGTTCAGACCGATCTCCGGCTCGAGATGGATGGCGCGGCGGAGATCCACCAGATCGGGCAGGAGCTCCTTCGACCGGTCGATGATTGTCCGCGCTTCGTCGATCATGGTGGTTGTGTTCCTTCCGGAGCCGGGCCGATGGCGCGAGATCCTAGTGGCGGGCCGCTCCGCTCCGGTGGGGAGGTCGGGGGCTCGACCCGCTCGGCGAGGGCTGGATGGTCGGCCGGGCCGCTCCCCTCCGGTGGGGGGCATGGCCTCGACCCGCTCGGCGAGGGCTGGATGGTCGGCCGGGCCGCTCCGGTGGGGAGACCGTGGCTGTAGTTTCGTGGTATGAGGGAACCGGACTGCGAGCTGTGCCGGGCCGACCGCTTCACCCACTGGTACCACGAGGACGACATCTGCTGGGTGGCCGACTGCGAGGCCTGCGCCACACCGATGGTGGTCTGGAAGGACCATGGTGCCGTCGCCCCCGAGGAAGCGGTGGAACACATGCTGGGAGTCCTCTCCGCCACCGCCGACATTCGATTCGGGCCCGGGGGATACCGGATCGATCGCCACATGAGACAGGTCCCCGGGCACTTCCACGCCCACGCCCGGGATCCCGACTGGCAGCGCCGGTCCTGGAGTGAACCTCTCTCGGTGTACCGAGGGGTGGGCGGGGTCAGGGAGACTCGGTCTCGCTGACCGACCGGACGGTTCCGATCCCGGGTCTCGATCTGCAGGTCTCGATCCCTGGTTCCGATCCTTCCTCAGGTTCGCCCCCCAGGCGCCGATTGGACGTCGTGGCCCTCTTCGAGTCGTCTACCGGATCTGGTCACGTCCGGTCGGAGAACGCAACCACCATGTCTTCCAGACCCGAGCCGGATCAGGCACCGAACCCACCAGAGGTCCAGCCCCATCTGACGCCCGTGGACGCCGTGGGGACGGCGAAACGGACCCGGCGACCGTCGAGACGCCGGGTGGACAAGGCCGGACTGGCGACCCGTCCGATCGAACTGGTGTCGCCCGAAACCGATCCCGGGACGGCCGCTGCCGCCCGGTCCGAGGGCACCGAACCCGCTGCGAGGGCGACATCCACCAGCGGAGCGGCGACGTTCTGGAGCGACGATGTCGCCGAGGCGACCGCCGGCGGGGCACTTCCCGACCGTCGGAGGCCGGTGAGACACCGGGCCAGTCCCCTCGACTATCTGCCCAAGCTCTCGTTGATGCCGTTCGTGGTCGCCGTGAACTTCGCCGTGTTCATGTGGTTGATCTGGACCGTGATCGGCTGACCATCCGGGGTGGATGACCGGGGTGACGGGGTGGATCGCGGGTCGGCCCCGGCCCGCGGGGATCTGTATTGTGAGCCGGATGTTCCCCGCTGTGATGTCCCCGAAATCGATTCGGCGCGCCGGTCCGGCCGCGGTAGTGGCCC
>DRKF01000002.1 GCA_011051915.1 Acidimicrobiales bacterium
CCCCAGTACTACTTCCCCCGGGAGGACGTGTCACCCGGGGTGCTCGTACCCACCGATGTCACCACCGAGAGAGAGGGCCTGGGCACCGCTGAGATGTACACGGTGAGCGCCGGAGGTCGGGAGGCCCTCGGAGCGGCGTGGAACTATCCCGAGTCACCGGTGGAGGCCATCCGGGGGCTGATCCGTTTCTCCTGGTCGGCGATGGACCGCTGGTACGAGGAGAGCGAGCAGGTGTATGACCATCCCCGCAATCCCTACGCCCGCATCGACGTACTGGAGTCGGGTCGTCACGTGAGGGTCGAGGTCGACGGAGTCACCGTGGCCGACAGCCACCGCCCCAAGCTGCTGTTCGAGACCGGACTGCCCACCCGCTACTACCTGCATCACGACGACGTCAGGTTCGACCTGCTCGAGCCCAGCGACAGCCGCACCACGTGCCCCTACAAGGGCGAGGCCCACTACTGGAACCTGCGAATCGGGGACACCGTGCATCCCGACCTGGTGTGGTCCTACCCGGCCCCCTTCGCCGAGGTCCAGAAGATCGCCGGACTGGTCTGCTTCTACAACGAGAAGGTCGACATCCACGTGGACGGAGAACCAGAGGTCAGCTGAAACGGGCGCCGATCCGGTCGACCTTCTGCCCGAGGCAGGAGATCGAGATCGAGGTTGGTAGCCATGCGAACGGGAATGTCACTTCTGGGAGGGGCGATCGGGCTGATGCTGCTGCTGGCCGCCTGTTCCTCGGGAGACACGGCCCCGTCCACCAGCCAGTCGACCACCTCCGCCGTCAACTCCCCACCGACGTCACGAGAGCCGCGCAAGCCTTTCAGACCGAGCTCTACCAGCAGCCCCTCTTCCAGCAGCCCCTCGACCAGCTCCTCCAGCGCTGTCACTCCGATATACCTGACCATCTTCTCCCACAACGAACGCACGATCGCCCGGTACGGCAAGTTCCGGGACAACCTCGACGACTACCTCACCTATCGCGCCAACCTCATCGATGTGGCCGAACTCCTGCACCGTTACGGAGTGCACTACGGATGGCAGACGGACTACCTCGTGATCGAGGCCATGGACAAGTTCGAGGAGCAGGCCCTGGCGATGGATCCCGAGGCCACCTCGGGCAAGCCCGTCCTGCAGTATCTGGTGGAGGATCTCGGGGTGTCGGTCGACCCCCACGCGCATGAGTGCATCACCCCGCCGAACCGGGGCGACTGCGGGGACCGTGACTACAACTACGCCGATGTGGCCTATGTGATCGGGGAGCTGGGCGGAGTCGAACCTACCGGTGTGATCGGCGGCACCAGCGAGGCCGAACGTACGGTCGGGGACTTCGGCTCCTGCATCCAGGGCAACGTGTACGACTACGCCTGGTGTCCCGATGTGCTCACCGGCTACGCCGGGGTGAGCGGTGGCCACGCCAACGACGATCACCATTCCGGTGTGTGGCGACCGACCGAGTTCAACGACACCGACTTCCTGATCAACGATCCCGCCGGGCCACTGGCCAACGTCGGTCGGGGTTACAGCCTGGGAGCCTTCTCCGGTTCCACCTTCGGTGGGCCCAACCCACTCGACTACATCGAGGGGCTGGCCGAACGCCTTCGCACCGGTGAGGCCGAACCCGGCCGCATGTACACCGCCACCCTCAACTTCAACGAGGACCAGTTCATCGAGAACGACTGGCTGGACACCCTCGAGGGGATCCTGGTTCGTCTGCAACCTCTGGTGGACGAGGGGCGGGTCATCTACACGAACTTCGTGGAGACCGTCGACGTCTGGAAGAGCGTGTACGACTCCCAGCCCAACATCTACGCCTACTGACGGAACCTCGCCACCGTCGAAGCGGCCAGCTCCACGGTCTCGATCGTGATGGGGTCCAGCACCAGCTGGACGTGGGCGATGCCGGCTTCCCGCAGGGCGTCGAGAGCGGCCACGGCGGCATCGGCTCCGACCACGGGGTTGCGGGAGTTGTGCCGCTCGGGCGCTCCGGCCAGGTTCACCAGCAGGGCCGCGGTCCGGGTGATGTCAGCGGGGTCGCGGCCGGCGGCCTCCGCCGCCCGGTCCACCGCGGCGAGTCGGTCCGGGAGCAGACCGGGGTCGTTGTCGTAGTCGTCGAACCAGATGTTCCAGGCGTCG
Source organism: Acidimicrobiales bacterium (assembly GCA_011051915.1). Taxonomy (GTDB): domain Bacteria; phylum Actinomycetota; class Acidimicrobiia; order Acidimicrobiales; family Poriferisodalaceae; genus DRKF01. Next base: position 2,140 of record DRKF01000002.1, read on the forward strand.
ACGTGGGGCATGGTGATCTCGAGCATCCGGGGCCCGCTGGAACCCACCAGCAGCGGCAGGTCGGGTCGGGCCGGGGGGTCCAGCACGCAGTCGTGCAGCTGGTGGTACTCGCCGTCGAAGTCGATGGACCCCTCCCGGACGAGAGTCCGGATGATCGTGAAGGCTTCGGCGAAGCGGCTCACCCGATGGTCGTAGGGGAACCCGAACGCCTCGTACTCCCGGCGGTTCCAGCCGGCCCCCAGGGAGAGGATCAGACGACCTCCGGAGATGGCGTCGACGGTGGCCGCCTGCTTGGCCAGCATGGCGGGGGAGTGGAAGCTGGTGGACGCCACCAGTGGCGACAGCTCCACCCGTGACGTCAACGCGGCCAGGGCGGCCAGGGTGCTCCAGCACTCCCACGGGCCGCGGACGGTTCCGTCGGGCAGGTCGTAGAGGAGATGGTCCCCCACCCACAGGGAGTCCAGGCCCCCGTCCTCGGCGAGCAGCGCCATACGTCGGTACTCCGACCAGGGCACGAACCGCTCGACCTCGGGTAGTTGCACCCCGATCCTGATCAAGCGGTCCCCCGATGGCGGGCGGCGTTGAACACGGCGTAGGCGCCGCAGCGGTCGCAGTCGACATCGTTGCCGTAGCAGCAGTAGGTGCGTTCGAAGACCCCGCCGTCGCCGACATAGAGCGGCAGCATGGCCCTCAGGGCGCAGTTGTCGCCGGTGTAGGCGCCGCAGCGGTCCGACTTCATCAGTTCGAGGGTGGCGATGCTGGACTTCACCAGTCCGGGGTACCTCCGCTTGAGGGCGATGGCCCGGTCTATCACCTCGTCGCGTTCCTCGTTGGTGTCCCAGGCCAGGTCGCTGTGCTCTCCGGCGGTGGGGACGTAGAACGTGAACGCCACCCCGTCGATCGGCCAGTCGGCCACCGCCTCGACGAAGGCCTCCATGGCGTGGGCCGTGGACCTCATCACCGCCATCTGCAGGATCACGGTGGTGCCGTCCCGGGGATCGCGGGCGCGGATGGTCTCCTCCACCCGGGAGAACACCCCCGGCCCCCGGATCGAGTCGTTCACCTCGGGTGGGCCGTCGAGGGAGACCGTGACCAGGTGCCCCGGGACACTGGGGATCCCGTAGGTGCCGTTGGTGACTATCGAGGCGTCTTCGAAGAGTTCCATGGCCCGCAGTACGAGCCGCCGCCGGACCATGGGTTCCCCACCCATGAACAGCATGCTCCTGATGCCGTGACGGTCCCGGAGAACCTCGAGCTGATGGAGCATGGTCTCGTCGTCCATGCGGTCGATGGAGGCGTTGGGGTTGTCGTCGCGGAAGACGAAGCAGTGGGTGCACTTCAGGTTGCAGCGGTTGGTGACGTTGACCAGGGCGGCGGGATGGCTGCGGTCGCCGAAGTCGGTCGGATCCTCGAGAACGGTCACACCGGCTCCGGCACGGGATGGGTCTCGAACATGCGCACCTTGGGGCAGCCGACCTTGCGCCCCTCGTCGCAGCGGGGGCAGGACCAGTCCCCTCCGCCGTGGCGCCACAGGGGGCCACCGCAGCTGCCGCACCTCTCGGCGAAGATGTTGCATTCGACCATCCCCAGCCGGGTCGAGCTGAGAGGGCATCCCCGGCCGTGGCAGACGACCCATTCGGGGTCGGGGACTATGGCGTTCTCGGGGCACTTGGGGAGGCAGTCGGCACAGTCGTCGCAGCGGTAGGGATCTATGGCGAACAGTCCCAGGAATGAATCGGTCTTGGACAGCGC
>DRKF01000003.1 GCA_011051915.1 Acidimicrobiales bacterium
CTGAGGTCACGGATCGGTGGGACGGGGGCGGCAGAACTTCGGGGCGGGGGGAGAACAGCAGAATCCCGGCGACCCGGGGCCTCCTCCCGATCCCGGGAGGTGGGAATCAGGATTCCGGTCAGAGATCGGGGGTCAGGCTGCGCACCAGTTTCATGCGGCGCGGCATCCAGCGACGCAGTTCCTCCACGGTGACCAGGCCACGCAGTCGGTCGAGACGGGGAACGACGAAGGGATCGGCCGCCACCACATAGGCGGTGACCATCGCCGTGCCGTGGTAGTCCTCCCACCGGAGTCTGATGTCGGACACCTGCGGATGTTCCCCCAGGAGTTCCGAGAGGCGCTGCAGCTGCACCGCAGTGGGGCCTCCGGAGGGTTCCCCGCCGGTCTGCTCCGGATCTGTGGCCATGGCCCGAAGATACCGGTCCGGGTGGTCGGCGGGACCCGCTCGGGTCTGTGCTAGCGATCGGGGCGAATGGGTGGAACACTTTCAGGCCATGTCACAGCCGGTCCCCATATCGGCCTGGGTGGCCGGAGCCAGGGTGAGGACCCTACCGGCGGCCCTGGTCCCCGTCGCCGTCGGTACGGGGGTCGCCGCCGCCGAGGGACACGTGATCTGGTGGCGGGCCGCGGTGGCGGCGCTGGTGGCTCTCTCCCTGCAGGTGGGGACGAACTACGCCAACGACCACAGCGACGGTGTGAGGGGTACCGACGAGGCGAGGGTGGGTCCCCTGCGACTGGTGGGCTCGGGAGTGGCTACCGCCCGCCAGGTACGCGATGCCGCCCTCGCAGCCTTCGGTGTGGCGGCGGTGGGGGGTCTGATACTGGCCGCAGTCACGAGTTGGTGGCTGATCCCGGTGGGGGCGGTCTCGATCGCCGCCGGATGGCTGTACACGGGAGGGCCCAGGCCCTATGGCTACATGGGTCTGGGTGAGGTGTTCGTGTTCGTGTTCTTCGGGTTGGTCGCCACGGCCGGAACCGCCTATGTGCAGCTCGGGCGGGTCAGCGGTCTGGCTCTGGCGGCCTCGGTGCCGGTGGGACTGGCGGCCGTGGCCCTGCTGGTGACCAACAACCTGCGCGACATTCCCGGTGACTCGCTGTCGGGGAAGCGGACCCTCGCCGTCGCTCTGGGGGATGAACGCACCCGGTGTCTCTACCTGGTCGTCGTGGTGGGCGTGTTCCTGGGTGGGGCCGCCCTGGCGGTCTCGCGGCCGTGGGCCGTGTTGTGCCTGCTGGGAACCCCCCTGGCGGTGCCGCCGGTGAGGGCGGTACTGGGTGGAGCCGAGGGAGACCGGCTCATAGATGTTCTCTCCGCCACGGGCCGCCTCCAGCTCGTGTTCGGAGCCCTGCTGGCGTTGGGGCTGGCACTGTGACGCCTGAGGAACCACCCGAGGATCTCACGACACCCCGGGCCGGATCCGAGATCGGCTCGACCGCGGCCTGGGCCCTCGAACTCTCGCGCAGGATGTGGTCTCCGGGGCGACTGATCGCCCTGGCGGTGACGGCAATCGCGTTCTACATCGTGTTCCCCTCCCTGGTCCAGGTGATGAGGGTCTGGCCCCGACTGGCCGATATCGCCCCGGGCTGGTTCGCGGTGATGGGAATCGCCGAGCTGCTGAGCTTCTCCGCCGTGTGGTGGCTGCAGAAGCTCGCCTTCCGCGATGCCAGCTGGTTCGCCCTGATCACCTCACACCTGACGTCCAACGCCTTCAGCCGGATAGTTCCGGGGGGTGCGGCCGCCGGAGGCGCCATGGAGCTGAGGATGCTGACCGAGGCCGGGGCCGACCCCGCCGGCAGCGCCGCCGCCCTGACCGCCCTGTCCCTGCTCTCGACCCTGTCGCTCCTGATGCTGCCGGTCCTGGCCATTCCGGCGATAGTGGCGGGAATGCCGGTACCCCAGGGACTGATCCAGGCGGCGTGGATCGGGGCCGGACTCTTCGTCGCCCTGGGGTTCCTGGCGGTGGTCCTGGCCCGGTCCCGTCGTCTGCTGGTCATCGTCGGCGACATGATCGAGCGGATCCGCCCCACCCATGTGGGGCCACGGATGCCCGAACGCCTGCTCGCCGGGCGGGATTCGGTACTCCAGGCCATCGGGCGCAGGTGGCCCCGGGCCGCGGCGGCCTCGGTCGGCAACTGGCTGTTCGACTTCTACGCCCTGCTGGCCGCCCTGGCGGCGGTCGGTGACGACCACGCCCCCTCCCTGGTCCTGCTGGCCTATGTGGCCGGGGCGGTGCTGGGGATGATCCCGATCACTCCGGGCGGACTGGGATTCGTAGAGGCCGGCCTGACCGCCACTCTCACCGCCTCGGGGGTCAGTCCCGGGCGGGCGGTCCTGGCCACCCTGGCCTACCGGCTGGTCTCGTACTGGCTACCTCTGTTCGCCGGCTTCATCTCCTACCTGGTGTTCAAGGTCCGCTACGGGATCCTCGAGCGTCCGGCCCCCGCCGGCTGACCACCGGGCCCTGGCTCCGGCCGTCAGGGGCCAGGGGCGCCGGCGTCACGGGTGCCGGTGAGGAGCTGGGCCGCCTGTGAGAACGGGTTGTCAGCTGCCTGAGGTCCCGGGGTCACGGGTGCCGGTGAGGAGCTGGGCCGCCCCGCCGGTGAGTTGGACTCTGCGGGCATCGGAGAAGCCGGCCCGGCGCACCAGCCCCACGAGCTCGTCGGGGGCAGGCATGTAGCCCAGCGAACGGGGCAGGTAGGCATAGGCGGACCGGTCGGAGAGCAGTCCGCCAATGAGGGGGACGATCCGTCCGAAGTACAGGTTGTGACCGGCTCGGAGGACCCTGTTGGCCGGACTGGCGGCGTCGACTATGGACATTCTGCCGCCGGGGCGCAGCACCCGGGCCAGCTCGTCGAAGAATGCGGACAGGTCGGTGAAGTTTCTCATGGCGAACCCACAGACGACCCCGTCGATCGAGGCGTCGGGAACGGGAAGTACCGACACATCGGCCTGGGCTAGGGGAGCGGTCGTGCGAGCGGAACCGAGCATCCCGGCAGAGAAATCGACTCCGACGGGAGACAGATCGGCGGCGGTCAGATCGCGGCACAGATCTCCGGTGCCGCAGGCCAGGTCCAGCACCGTCGACCCCGGCGACAGCCGCAACTCCCGCACACAGCGACGTCGCCAACGGACGTCGAGACCGAAGGTCATGATCCGGTTGACCATGTCGTAGCGCGGGGCGATCCGGTCGAACATCGACTGGACCGCTCTGGCCTTGGCCTCCCCCTCGAGGAGACGGTCGTCGACCACGGGGGAGAGTGGGTCGGGGCCCGGGGCCCGGGTCGGATGGTCCGATGTCATCGTCGACACCGTAGGGGGTGGTTGCCCAGAGGGCTGTTCACCGGGCGGTGTCGCCGACTATACGTAGACGCGGTAGATGCATTCGGCGACGCAGGAGGGCTTGGGAGCCCCCTCGACCTCCATGGTCAGACGCAGCGTGTACTGGGCTCCGCCCTCGAACTCGGTCACGTCGACCACCTCCGCTCCCATGCGCAGTTTCGAACCGACTGGCACCGGTGAGGGGAATCGGACCTTGTTGCAGCCGTAGTTCACCCCCATGGAGACACCCGAGACGGACATGATCTCGGCCAGCAGAGCCGGAGCCAGTGAGAGGGTCAGATAGCCGTGGGCGATGGGGCCGCCGAAGGGGCTCTCCCGCTTGGCTCTCTCCACATCCACATGGATCCACTGGTGGTCGCCGGTCGCCTGGGCGAACAGATTCACCTGCTCCTGGGTGATCGTGTGCCAGTCGCTGTAGCCGAGGTGGGAGCCGGCCCTGGACTTGAGATCGTCTATTCCGTTGATGACTGTGGCCATTCCCCAATCCTGCCCGATTTGCCGGCCTCGGGTGAATTCCTCGGACCACGGTTTCGGCCGGGCGCCGGTCGAGTGCCACGTCGGACGCCGTGGGGGTGATGTGGGCCGGGCGCCGGTCGAGTGCCACGTCGGACGCCGTGGGGGTGATGTGGGCCGGGCGCCGGTCGAGTGCCACGTCGGACGCCGTGGGGGTGATGTGGGCCGGGTGTCAGGTGGCGGTGAAATCGGCGATCGTGCCGCCGCTGATCTCGATGAGGTGGGCGGGATCGATGGGAAAGACGTGCCTCGGGGTGCCCGCCGCCGCCCACACGACGTCGAACTCGCACAGGTGGGGGTCCACCACCGTGTCCAGTGGGGTGGAGTGCCCGAAGGGCGGCACCCCACCGATGGGAAAGCCGGTCGCCTTCCGGACCCGGTCGGCATCGGGACGGGCACAGCGGTTGACACCGA
>DRKF01000004.1 GCA_011051915.1 Acidimicrobiales bacterium
CCTTGTGGGACAGCCTGCAACGTGCCGTGAGCAGACCGTTTCCGAGGGCCCGCCTGACCCCTCAGATGATCGTCGGTTTCACGGACTCGAGGATCTACCGAGAGATGGGGGCTGTGGCCTACGGGGCCGGACTGTTCAGCCCCACCATCGAGCCCGGCGACTTCCAGAGCCGTTTCCACGGTAACGACGAGAGGGTCGACGTCGAGAGCCTGGCTCTCACCACTCAGCTCTGGCTGGATGTGGTCAATGATCTGATGGGCTAGCCATCTCCCGGTGGCGGGCCTGGTGGCAGGGGGCACAACGTAGGTGCAGTTCGTCGACCAGGGTTCTTCGACTCCGGGCGAACTCCGGGTCGTGGTCGTACTCCAGCAGATCGGCCCGACCGCAGTCGATACAGACCCGGTCCCGTTCCTTGACCAGGCGTTTCTGGCGGGCGTCGGGATGGCGACGTCGGGCTGAGACATTGACCGGCCGTCCCTCGGCGTCGTGGATCATTGCCCTGAGGAAGGCGTCGGGTGCCAGGCCTTCGACGACCGAGCCGGCGATCGGGGTGCCGTCATCGAGGGTGCACCCGTCGCCCCGCACGTGGAGCACGATCTCGGCCTGCAGACCCCCTCCGCCACGGCCCAGGATGTCTTCCACGGCGTCTGCATACTGCTGAGCGAGGGTGGGCCACTCCAGATGACCTTCCCTTTTGCGGCGAGCGCAGGCCGCGGTCCGTGCCAACTCGGCGATCAGATGGGCCCCGGTGGTCGGAGGGAGTCGCATACTGAAACCGATCATCCCATCGGGGTCGACTCGGTGGCGCACCGAGCGCTGAGCCTGGTGATATTCAGCCAGCTCCGCCTCGTCGTAGTTCTGGGTCATCCAGTTGGCGAGGGCCCGCCGGATCTCACCGGCGGGGGTGGTCGCGGCCAGCTCCAGGAGTTCGAACTCGTTCTCGGGGGTGAGGATGCGGGTCAGAGCCCGGGCCTTGGAATAGGAGAGCTCCCCCGAATCGAACGCTTCCGCGGTCGCGTGAAACTCACTCAGCGCGCGTCCGACACGGATCCACTCACGGGTAGTGCACGTCTCGACCCCTGCGGCCTCCGCCAGCCAGTGGGCGGCAGTGGCGAATCCCTCGAGTGCCCACTCGCCGCTGTCGGCGAAGTCGGCAGCCTGGAGAATGAGCTCCCGATGGGCTCGCGACCACGATGTAGCGAGCACCCGGAGGCGATCAGCTCGGCTCCGTGTGGTCTCGGTGGTGTCGTTGGTCTCGGTGGCGTCCCTGGTCTCAGTGGTTCGAGTATCAGTCGGCGTGTCCACGGCGGCCTCCAGCGGGGTTCGTCTGCTGCGGCGGACGGCTGGATGCCTGCAGGGCTCCGGTGACCGGGGCCGGCGGGGTAGAGGCGCCGGGAAAACGGTGAGGCAATCCCGAGGTGGAGCAGCCGATCGAGCTCCGGGAGGCAGGTTAACGTCGGGGTGGGACACGCCACCTGAGGGCACATCGCTGATGCACCGCGGAGTCAGGGTCGGGCCGGCGCGTCCCCGGTCGTTTGGTTCAGGGAGTCGGCGGAGTCAGGGTCGGGCCGGCGCGTCCCCGGTCGTTTGGTTCAGGGAGTCGGCGGAGTCAGGGTCGGGCCGGCGCATTCCCGGTCGTTTGGTTCAGGGAGTCGGCGGAGTCAGAGTCGGGCCAGAGCGTCCCCGGCCATCTGGATCAGGGAGTCGGCGGGCTCGGTGAGCGCCTGGTAGCCACCGTTGACACCGATGACGATGAAGTGACCCCGCCCGTCGTCCACCGCTATGGCCCTGAAGCCAGCTGTGTAGAGGGCCTCGCCACCGAGTCCGGGAACCTTCTCGGCTTCACCAGTGGCCAGCAGTTCCTCGTAGGAACTGAAGATCGCCGAGGGAACGAACATTCCGCCCTCGCCACGGTCGACATCGATGAAGATGTCCACACCGGCGTCGTCACCGAGGTCGTAGACGCAGGTGTCCGGGGAGGACTCTGCCGCGGACACGACGGTGAGGCCGGTGGCAGCCGCCACCTCATCGGGGGTCAGGAGGTCGCAGGGGGATCCCTCGATCGGGATCACCGACACCTCGGCGCCCTCCGAACCACCGCTCGTCGGGCTGGTCTGTGACGAGGGCGTGGGAGTGGTGGCGGCAGACGATTCAGCCGACTGGCCGCCGGTACCGGAGTCCCCGCAGGACGTGGCACCCAATATGAGCGCCACAGAGAGAGCCAGAACAACCAACGGCCTCATGCGGCCAACGGTAGGCCCCCGCCTGACCGGTCAGACGGGACCTTGGTCCCTTCCGCGAGGCGGCCCTCGATCGTGTAGTGGACCTTCGTGGCAGTCCTCCCGGGTGGAGGCCGGGTCTGTCAGGCGGATCCGGGGAACCTCGGTGGAGTCTCCGAACCGCTCGACAACCCGAGGGTGCGATCATGGGTGAAGGACGGCCGGGTAGGGAAATCGTGAAAAAGTCCACCGCTGCACTGCACGTAGGCCTGGAGATCGGTCAGGAGCTGCCGTTCGCAGCCGGACCGGTGTTCGCCTCCGCCTATCACCTCTCGGGAGACCCCGCGCAGGCCACATATGCCTATGCCCGCTCTTCGAACCCGTCGTGGGCCTCACTGGAGGAAGTCCTCGGGGCCCTCGAGGGGGGCCGGGCCCGTGTGTTCCCCTCCGGAATGGCGGCCATTGCCGCTGTGCTGACCTCACTCCTCGAACCCGGTGATCGTCTGGTCCTGCCGTCCGACGGCTACTCGATCACCCGTCAGTTCGCCCACACCTACCTCGACCGCTGGGGGGTGGACGTGGTCGAGATACCCACGGCGGGCGCCGACCTGTCCGTACTTCCGGAGGGCATCGATCTCCTGTGGCTGGAGACCCCTTCCAATCCGATGCTCGACCTCTGCGACATCGAGGTCCTGGCGACCCGGGCCCACGACGAGGGGGCTCTTGTGGTCGTTGACAACACTACGGCCACGCCCTACCTGCAGTCGCCGCTGGAACTGGGTGCCGATGTGTCGGTGTCGAGCGACACCAAGGCGGTAAACGGCCACAGCGACGTGCTCATGGGCCACGTTGCGTCGCGTTGCGATGAGATACTCGAGGGAGTGGCCCTCTGGCGGACCCTGAACGGGGCGATACCGGGTCCCATGGAGACCTGGCTGGTCCACCGGGGTCTGATGACCATGGGGGTGCGGGTCGATCGTCAGGTCGCAACGGCCGGTCGGGTCGCCGAGCTGCTGGCCGAGCACCCGGCGGTGACGGCGGTTCGCTATCCGGGCCTCGTCGGGGATCCCTCCTACGCCCTGGCCCGCAGGCAGATGTCCGCCCCGGGGTTTCTGGTCGGATTCACTTTCGAGGACGCCGCGGCAGCGGAGAGATTCCTGTCGGAGGCCTCGCTCGTGTACGACGCCACCAGTTTCGGTGGTATCCACACGACCGCCGAGCGCCGGGCCCGCTGGGGGACTGACGAAGTGCCCGAGGGATTCATCCGCATGAGTGTGGGCCTGGAGGATCCCGCGGATCTCCTCGCCGACATCAGCCTCGCCCTGGACCGGGTCTCCGGATGAGTCGCGACCGGAGAACCCGACCCCGGCGGGCTCAGGCGGTCGGGTACTCCGCAACCTCGATCTCGCAGCCGTCGGGGTCGTGGAAGTAGAACCGGCGTCCGGGGGGGATCTCGTTGGCCGAGATCGCGATGTCCCTTTCGGCGACCCGGTCACGGATCTCCTCGAAGCGCCCGTCATCGGGTCCGACGAGTAGGCCGAAGTGGTTGAATCCGCGTTCGTAGTAGTCGTCGGCGGGAGGGTCCCCCTGTCCGTTGCGGCCCTCGAACAGGGCCAGGTAGTAGTCATCGGTCCCGATGTGGACCTGCCTCATCCCCAGCTCGTTCTCACCGGACCAGCGGACCTCGAAGTCCAGGATGTCGCGGTAGAACGCCACCGACCGGTCCAGATCGGTCACGGTCAGATTCACATGTTCGAGCCTCATGTCCGGCCTCCTCGCCCTCGGGCTTCCCGGGCGAGCATCGCGGACAAGGATAGATAACGCAAGGGCAAACTTGTGAAACCTGTTCGGAGGCCGCGGGCTTTCCATCCCGGGGTGCCGCGGAGTCCCGAGAGCACTCAGGCATGTTCGAGGACCACTCGGCAGATCCACTCTCGTGGAAACGCCAGCGCTGCGGCCACCGAGGTGCCGCCGGAACACGGTCGAGGAGGCGGGCACACCGTGGGGAAGGGCCGTCGGATCCGGTGGAGGTTCGCACCGGGGGAGGTGCGCGGGTCACAATCGGGGGCATCCATCCAGGAGGGTCATGGCCAACTCAATCGACGGAACGACCGGTACCGCTGAACGGGGTGGGCCGCCGACCCTGCTGGTCGCAAACCGGGCCGAGATAGCCGTGAGAGTCGCCGCCACCGCGGCCGATCTCGGCATTCCGACTGTCGCCGTGCACCCGGTGGACGACGCCGCCTGCCTTCACGTGATGCGCTGCGACCGGGCGGTGGAGATTCCCGGATTCGGGGCCCGGGCCTATCTCGACGCCGACGCCCTGGTACGTGCGGCCCACGACAGCGGCAGCACGATGCTGCACCCGGGCTACGGATTCCTGGCCGAGAACGAGGGCCTCGCCCTGGCGTGTGAAGCCGGGAACATCGTCTTCGTCGGTCCGTCGGCGGAGATCCTGTCTCTGTTCGGTGACAAGCCCCAGGCCCTGGCTCTCGCCCGTCGGTTGGGTGTGGCCACTCTCGAGACCGACCTCGGGTACTTCGACACCGTCGACGATCTGGTCGAGGCTGTCCAGGGTCGGATGGCCGGCGGATCCGGATCCGAGCCCCTGCTGATCAAGGCTCGGGCGGGTGGAGGAGGCCGGGGACTGACCCTGGTGGAGACCTCGACTCCGCCCGAGGAGATCGCGGCGGCGGCCCGCCGATGTGCAGACGAGGCGCGGGCGGCCTTCGGCGACGGAACTCTCTACGTGGAGCGGTACCTGAGGGCGGCCCGTCACATAGAGGTACAGGTCCTCGGGGACCACCATGGTGACGTGGTGGCCCTCGGTGAGCGGGAGTGCAGTCTCCAGCGCCGGCGGCAGAAACTCCTCGAGATCGGTCCGGTGCCCGGGATTCATCCCCGCCTGCGAGAACGGATCGTCGAGGATGCCCTGGCCATGGCCCGATCCTGCCGGTACGACAGCCTGGGAACCTTCGAGTTTCTCGTCGACGTGTCGGAGACCTCGGGTCGTCTCGATGAGGCGTGTCCTCACTACTTCATCGAGGCCAACGCTCGAATCCAGGTGGAGCACACGGTCACCGAGATGACCACCGGGCTCGATCTCGTAGCCCTGCAGTTGGCCGTGGCCCAGGGGGCGTCGCTGACCGAACTGGGGCTGTCGGCGGACACCCAGCCTCCTCCGAGGGGATTCGCCATCGAGGCCCGGATCAACACCGAGATCCTGGAGCCCGATGGCACGGTTGTCCCGACCGCGGGGACGATAACCCG
>DRKF01000005.1 GCA_011051915.1 Acidimicrobiales bacterium
CGATGGGAGCAGTCCCTCATCTTCAGCCATATCGCTGTCCTTTGTTCTCTCGGAAATCGGGTACCGGACAATCCGGCCCCCTGTGTCTGTGACGCGCGTCACGCGCTCCGGTTACATGAGTCCGCGGATTCCCCCTGGTCTCCATGGGTCGTGGCGGCTCTGGCGCCACACCGGCTCAGACCTTCCAGGTGGGGAGAACGATGCTCACGTCGACGGCGCACCTGCGAACGCCTCTTCCGGTCGCGTCGCGGTACCGCGCCTGGGGCAGGGGCATCTTGTCCGGGAGGTCCACGTGGGTCGTGGAAGGTCCCCCGGCCGTCATCATTCCGGCGGGTTTCACCTCGAATCCGACAACCTCGGCGTTGCCACCCTCGGCCTGCGCGGCCAGGGCCCGGGCCAGATCATCGAGAGCAGCGGCGGCGTCATCGCTCAGCGCCGCGTCCTCCCCGACCTGAATCCGTACCGTGTCCGGTGGAAGCAGTCCCTCATCTTCAGCCATGTTCACTGTCCCCCGTCCACTCGCCGAGATCAGGTACAGGACAACCCGTACCCATCTCGCTGACGCCCGTCGCCCACCCCGGTTACACGAACCCGCTGATGTCCCGGTGCGTGTAACCGGCCGGTGTTCGTCGCGTCCAGGTCGGCAGATGGCACCACATCCAGAACTCACAGATCCCCCGGTGGACCAGGCGGAGGAGGGAGCCTCTCCCGAGCCCGACCCCGGTTCAAACGCCCGCAGGGTCAGCGTCACCCCCGTGGAGCTGCGGCGGGTGCTCGGCTCTCTCGAGGCCGTCTCGGTGCTGCGGTGGCTGGCCGCCCGCCGCCGTCGCAGGCGCGCCACGAGGGGAACCGACGGGGAACCCGATGTCGTCGAGAGGTTCACCTACAGCAAGCCGGTGGATGCCGACGAGCTTCGGGCCGAGATCTCCGATCAGCGCCTGCGGGCGCTGGTGGACTGCGGAGCGGCCGTCGTAATCGACGGTTGGGCGGTGGCCCTGCTGTCGTTGCTGTACCTGCGTGGTGTGGCGGTCGCCTATCCGTCCGCCCAGCGAGTCGACGGCAACGAGGTGTACCTCGGAACCGAGGGGCTGTGGTTGATGCAGCTCGCCTACCAGTACGGCGCCCCCACCGGTACAGCGGCCGATCTCGCAACCGGGACCGGGCTGGTGGCCGTGGCCCTCTCGGCCCGCTACGACCGGGTGGTGGCCGTGGATCTGCTGCCCGAGGCCGTCCGCACGGCCCGTCTGACCCTCGACATCAACGCCTCCGACATCGCCTCGACGGCGACGGCGGTTATGGACGTGGCCGCCGGACTGAGGGACGGGGTCTTCGACACGGTGGTCGCCAATCCGCCGTGGGTGCCCGACGCCATCGAAGACGGCGACGAGGCACCGACGATGTACGCCGCCGGTGGTCCCACCGGCATGGAACTGCCCGCCCGTTTCATCGAGGAGGCCGGACGGCTGCTGGCACCCGGAGGCACGGCGATCATCCTGGTCCTGGACGGAACCTGGGACGACGGACGTCGACCCCTCGACGAACAGTGCGACCTCCTGCGCGACCGCGGCTTCGAGATCGTCGACGTGGTCCCCGCCCCACCCAGCGTGTGGGGAGAGGCCGAGGCCGAGCGCCTCGCCGAACACGCCCCGAACTGCACCACCGGATCGGTGGTCGCACTGGTCTTCCGCCGCCCCAGCTGACCACTGGGAAGAGCCACGGCGCGGACAGCGCGAGCTCCGCCGGCTTGCACCTCCGGCCCCACCGGGCGACGAAGGCAACTTGGCCCGGTCATCACCTCTCGGTCACCGTGAAAGCGTCGGGGGCGAGTATGTCCTCGATCAGCCTGTTCAGGTCTTCGGCGGGGGAAGCGTGATGCTCACGTCCACGGCCCGACCAGCACCTACTCCCTCTATTTCCACCTTGAAGTTCCCGCCGAGCTTGGGGTCGACGAACCCCCCTCTCCCGGACGATCCCCCGACTCTCAGCGCCTTCAGGATGTCGGAGGAGAACCCGGCGACTTCGGCGCCACCATCCTCTGCCTGGGCGGCCAGGGCCCGGGCCAGATCGTTGAGGGCAGCAGCGGCGTCGCCGCTCAGTATCACGTCCTCCCCGATCTGAATCCTCACCACATCCGATGGCACCATTGCCTCGTCCTCAGCCATGTCGCGGTCCTTTCTTCCCGCCGGAGCCGGCTGCCCTACTGTCCGGCTGCGGAGTTCCTGACGCGGGACTCTCTCTGCAGTTACACGATCGCACGGACCTCCCAATGTCTGTAACCGGCCAGATCTCGTGGCGTCCAGGCCAGCTGATGGCACCGGGTCGAAACCTCGAGGCTCTCGGGAAGAACACCGAAGACCCACCAGAGCCCGCCGGCGAGTCCCCTGGCCGCGAGGTCAGGGTCACCCCGGTTGAACTGAGGCGGGTGCTCGGGTCGCCCGAAGCCGTCTCAGTACTGCGGTGGCTGGCAGCCCGCCGCCGCCACAGGATCGCCACCGCGGGAACCGACGGCGAGCCCGATGTCGTGGAGAGGTTCACCTACTGCGAGCCGGTGGACGCCGAGGAGCTACGGGCCGAGATCTCCGATCCCCGGCTGCAGGCGCTCGTCGACTGCGGAGCGGCTGTCGTCATCGACGGTTGGGCGGTGGCCCTGCTCTCGTTGCGCTACCTGCGCGGCGTGGCCATCGCCTATCCCCAGGCCCAGCGCCCCGACGGCAACGAGGTGTACCTGGGAACCGGCGGGTTCTGGTTGATGCAACTGGCCTTCCGGTACGGCTCCCCGGGGGACACGGCGGCCGACCTGGCGACCGGCACCGGACTGGTGGCCGTGGCCCTCTCGGCCCGCTACGACCGGGTGGTGGCCGTGGACCTTCTTCCCGAGGCCGTCCGCACGGCCCGCCTGACCCTCGACATCAACGCCTCGCAGATCACCTCGACGGGTGCGGCGGTCATGGACGTCGCCGCCGGCCTGCGCGACGGGGTCTTCGACCTGGTGGTCGCCAACCCACCCTGGGTTCCCGACGCCATCGGCACCGACGGCGAGAATCAGACCGTGTACGCCGCCGGGGGGCCCACCGGAATGGAACTCCCCGCCCGGTTCATCGAGGAGGCCGGACGGCTGCTGGCACCCGGAGGCACGGCGATCATCCTGGTCCTGGACGGAACCTGGGACGACGGACGACGACCCCTCGACGAACAGTGCGACCTCCTGCGCGACCGCGGCTTCGAGATCGTCGACGTCGTGCCCGCCCCACCGGCCGTGTGGGGAGAAGCGGCGACCAAACGCCTGACCGAGTACGCCCCGAACTGCACCGCCGGATCGGTGGTCGCCCTGGTCTTCCGCCGCCCCTGCTGATCGCTGAGAGAAGCCACGGAGCCGACAGCGGGATGCCCGCGATACTGACCATCTGGCGGGACACATCGAGCCGATTCACCGACCCGGCCGGGCTCCATCGCCCAGC
>DRKF01000006.1 GCA_011051915.1 Acidimicrobiales bacterium
AGGCGGCGATGGTGGCGGAGAATCGGCGGCGTTCCATGCCCGCCAGTGTCGACACCATGACCACCAGCGCCCTCCAGGAGGACCATGTGTCACTGGGTTGGGAGGCTCTGCGGCGGCTGCGCACCATGGTCGAGGACCTCGGGCGTATTCTCGCCGTGGAACTGGTCGCCGCCGCCCGCGGAATCGAACTGAGGGAACACAATCCCGCGCCGGCCACGGCCGCCGCCGTGGCCACCCTCCGATCGGTGGTCCCCGGAGTGGGCCCCGATCGGGTCCAGGCCCCCGAACTGGAGGCCGCCCATCGCCTCGTGGCCGAGGGCACCGTCCTCGCCGCCGTGGAGGCCGTCACCGGAGAACTTCGATGAACTCACCCGAATCCGCCGCGGAACGTTCCCGGCGTCAGGTCGCATCCGGTCCCCGCCCGGTCCGCGCCCCGCGCGGCACCGAGATCTCGTGTCGCAGCTGGCAGACCGAGGCCGTACTGCGGATGTTGCACAACAATCTGGACCCCGAGGTGGCGGAGAACCCCGACGAGCTGGTCGTCTACGGTGGAACCGGGCGGGCCGCCCGCTCGTGGGCCGCCTTCGACGCCATCACCGACACCCTGCGGGACCTGGCCGACGACGAGACCCTGCTGGTGCAGTCGGGGAAACCGGTGGGGGTCTTCCGTACCCACGAGTGGGCCCCCCGGGTGCTGATCGCCAACTCCAACCTGGTTCCCGACTGGGCCGACTGGAGCGAGTTCCGGCGTCTCGAGGACATGGGACTCACCATGTACGGGCAGATGACGGCCGGATCGTGGATCTACATCGGCACCCAGGGAATCCTCCAGGGCACCTATGAGACCTTCGCGGCCATAGCCCGCAAGCGGTACGGGGGAACGCTGGCCGGCACAGTCACCCTCACTGCCGGGCTGGGGGGAATGGGCGGGGCCCAGCCCCTGGCCGTCACCATGAACGAGGGGGTGGCCATCTGCGTGGAGGTCGACCAGCACCGCATCGACCGGAGGTTGGAGACCCGCTACCTCGACGTTCAGGCCCACGATCTCGACGACGCCCTGGCCCGCGCCATACGGGCCCGGGACGAGAAGCGGCCCCTGAGCATCGGGCTGCTGGCGAACGCCGCCGACGCCTTCCCGGCCCTGCTGGCCGCCGATGCCCCCATCGACATAGTCACCGACCAGACATCGGCCCACGACCCCCTCAGCTACGTGCCCAACGATCTCTCCCCGGAGGCGGCCGAACAGCTCCGCCGGTCCGACCCCGAGGAGTACGTGCGCCGGGCCCGAGAGGCGATGGTCTCCCACTGCGCCGCCATGGTGGGCTTCATGGACCGCGGCGCCGAGGTGTTCGACTACGGCAACTCGCTGCGGGCCGAGGCCGCCCTGGGAGGCTACGAACGGGCCATGGACTACCCCGGATTCGTACCGGCCTACGTACGGCCCCTGTTCTGTGAGGGCAAGGGCCCGTTCCGCTGGGCGGCGCTGTCGGGGGATCCCGCCGACATCGCCGCCACCGACCGGGCCGTGCTGGAGGAGTTCCCCGACGACGAGCCCCTGGCCCGCTGGATACGCATGGCCGGTGAGAAGGTGGCCTTCCAGGGCCTCCCGGCCCGTATCTGCTGGTTGGGATATGGCGAGAGACATCGACTGGCCCTCAGATTCAACGACATGGTGACCTCCGGTGAGATCTCGGCTCCCATCGTCATCGGCCGCGATCATCTCGACTCGGGCTCGGTGGCGTCCCCCTACCGCGAGACGGAGGACATGGCCGACGGCTCCGACGCCATAGCCGACTGGCCCCTGCTCAACGCCCTGCTCAACACCTCCTCGGGAGCCACGTGGGTGAGCATCCACCACGGCGGGGGAGTGGGTATCGGCCGCTCCATCCACGCCGGACAGGTGTGCGTCGCCGACGGCACCGAACTGGCGGCGGCCAAGCTGGAACGGGTGCTCACCAACGATCCCGGCTCGGGCGTGATGCGCCACGTCGACGCCGGCTACGAACGGGCCGCCCGGGTGGCCGCCGAGCGGGGCGTCCGCATTCCCATGGGCGAAGCCGACGCCGGCCCCCGGCCATGACCGTCCGGGAGATTCTGCAGATCGGTCACCCCGCACTGAGGCGACCGGCCCGGGAGGTGGCGCCCGGCGAGCTGGCCTCCGGTGCGGTTCAGGAGCTCATCGACGACCTTATCGACACCATGCGTCACGCCCGGGGGGCCGGCCTGGCCGCCACCCAGGTGGGAGAGGACCTCCGAATCGCGGTGATGGAGGTCGAGGCCAACGAGCGCTACCCCTACAAGCCGCCCCTGCCCCTCACCGTGGCCGTCAACCCGGTGGTCGAGATCAACCCCCAGAGCCCGACCTTCATGGTCAACGAGGGATGCCTGTCCGTCCCCCTCCGCGGCGACGTCCGCCGCCACATGGACATCACCGTCACCTACCTGGACCGACACGGCGAGCCCCTCACCGGCCGGGTGACCGGCCTCACCGCCGGCACCTGGCAGCACGAGGTCGACCACCTCGACGGGATTCTGTTCACCGATCGGGTGGAGGACCCCACCACCCTCGCCACCTGGGACGAGTTCAGCCGACACCACCGCCAGGAGTTCATAGACCGACTCCGGGCCGGCGGGCTGGCCCCGGCCCCCGAATGACACCACCGCCGAGTTGACACTGCTCGGCCGGGGCCGGGCGGCCCGACCTCTAGGCTGACCGCTGCCGGCCACGAGGCGTTCGGCGTTCCCTCCTCCGAACCCATCCGAAAGGCATGATCGTTGGGCACCGTCGACTTCTGGTGTGAGTGGGCCTGGTTCGGTGGGGACCGTCCGGCCTCGGGGGTGCTGGTCGGGGCCCGCGACGGCCGGATCGAGTCGATCGTCACCGGCACCCCGACCCCGCCTCGCCGCTCCCGGATCCTGCGGGGACTCACTCTCCACGGGGTGGCGAACGGGCACAGCCACGCTTTCCATCGGGCCCTGCGGGGACGCACCCACGGGGGGCGGGGTGACTTCTGGATGTGGCGGGAGGCCATGTACCGGGTGGCGTCCGTCCTGGATCCCGAGCTGTACCACCGCCTGGCCCGGGCGGTCTACGCCGAGATGGTGGAATCCGGATACACCGCGGTGGGAGAGTTCCACTACCTGCACCATCCGCTCGGCGGGGGTCGCTACCGCGACCCCAACGTCATGGGCGAGGCGCTCATAGCCGCCGCGGCCGAGGCCGGGATCCGATTGACCCTGCTGGACACCCTCTACCTGCACGGCGGCCTGGGGGAGCACGGGTACGAGCCGCTGTCCCTTCCCCAGGCCCGGTTCGGCGACGAATCCGCAGAGGCCTGGACCGAGCGGGTCGGCCGCTTCGACCCCGGTTCCGACGCCCGGATGGGGGTCGCCGCCCACTCGGTGAGGGCTGTCGATCCCCGCTCCCTCGAGGTCGTGGCCACCTTGGCGCGCGAGCGGAAGCTCGTGGTGCACGCCCACCTCAGCGAGCAACCGGCGGAGAACACCGCCGCCATGTTCAACCACGGGCTGACCCCTACCGGGATGATGGCCCGGGCCGGACTGCTGGGCCGCGACTTCACCGCCGTCCACGCCACCCACCTGAGCTCCGACGACATCGAGCTGCTGGGTTCGTCGGAGTCCACGGTGTGCATGTGTCCCACCACCGAGGCCGACCTGGGTGACGGCGTCGGACCCTCGGCCCGGCTGCTGTCCGCCGGAGCCCGGCTCTGCGTGGGGAGTGATTCCCACGCCGTCGTCGACCCCTTCACCGAAGCTCGATCCATCGAGTTGAACCGGCGCCTCGTTGACGGAGTACGTGGGGTGCACCACGTGACCGACCTGGCCCGGGCCCTGACCAACGACGGCTACCGGTCCCTGGGGCACCTTGCCCCCGACGGTGGGCCGTGGGACCCCTTCGCCATCGGCGCACCCTGCGACCTGGTCACGGTGGGGCTGAACTCGGTCCGCCTGGCCGGTCACGGTCCGAGAGCGCTGCTGCCGGCGGTGCTGTTCTCCGCCACCGCCTCCGACGTCACCGATGTGGTGATCGACGCCCGGGTCGTGGTGGCCGAGGGCCGGCACGTAAGAATCGACGCGGCGGCCGAACTGGCCACCGTCCTGGATGATCTCTGGAACCGGGACTGGTGAGGACATGGTGAGGACGGCTGTCGTCGTCGACACACGCCGCTGTGCAAACCTGTCGTGATGACGACCACCGTCATCGACGACACACCCACCACCGGGACGGCCTGAGGTCATGACGACCACGGTCATCGACGACATCGGCCTGTTGGTCACCAACGACCCGGTACTCGGCCCCGGGGAGCTCGGTCTGCTGACGGGGGCTTCGGTGGTCTTCGAGGAGGAGACCGTGATCTCGGTGGGGCCACGGGGCCAGATCGCCGACGAACGGATCGACGCCGC
>DRKF01000007.1 GCA_011051915.1 Acidimicrobiales bacterium
GCGTCCATCGATCTCGACAAGGACGACATCAAGCGGCTCGACGACTTCGTCACCGCCCGGCTCCACGACCTGCTGCTCATGGCCCAGCGTCTGGCCAAGGCCAACGGCCGTCCGGTGATCGACTGGATCGACGTACCCCTCACCAGGGGCCTCCAGGCCGACATCCACAACTTCCAACGGCTGGAGGAGGCGGTGGAGGTCGAGACGGTGCTGGAACGCCTGGCCACCCTTCCCCAGCTCGACCTGGACTTCTCCGAGGATCTCGAGGCCCGGCTGCCCGAGTTGGCCGGGGGAATCACCTACAGCCTGGCCCGGGTGTTCAGGGCCGTGGACCCCACGATCAAGAACCCCTCCACCCACGACTGGCGTCGTATCGAGGAGATCTACGGGATCCTCCTGTGAACCCACCGTCGGGGAACGGCCGCTCGACCTGGTGATGGCGGCGCGGGTGTGCGGGGGTTGACCTGGTGATGGCGCCGCGGGTGTGCGGGGGTTGACCTGGTGATGGCGGCTCGGGCGTGCGGGGGTTGACCTGATACGAACAGGTGTTCGATCATGGGGGGATGGGTTGGTCCAGCTCACACCTGCCGTGGTCCCAGCTCGAGCGCATCCTGTCGGACCGTTCGGGGGTCATACCCGATGTCGCCGACGGCAGTGACTCCCCGGCGTGGTCCCGGCGGCGTCGACCCCCCGAGCCGGGCCCGGGGACCCGCCGTGAGCCCGCCGCGGTGCCCTACGCCGAGCTGCACTGCCACTCCAACTTCAGCTTCCTGGACGGGGCGTCCCATCCCGCCGAGCTGGTGGCCGAGGCGGCCCGGCTGGGCATAGGGCATCTGGCCCTCACCGATCACGACGGCTTCTACGGGGTGGTGCGCTTCGCCGAGGCGGCCCGCCAGGCCGGGGTGGGCACGGTGTTCGGGGCCGAGCTGTCCCTGGGGCTGACCTCCCCCCAGAACGGGGTGGCCGACCCCGAGGGACACCACCAGATCATCCTGGCCCGCGACCCACAGGGCTACGCCGCGTTGGGGGAGCTGATCTCCCGGGCCCAGATGGCGGGGGAGAAGGGAGCCCCCCGGTGTTCGTCGGCGATGATCGCCGAGGCGGCCGGGGCGGGGGCCCGTGACCACTGGGTGCTGCTGACGGGGGGTCGCAAGGGGCTGGTGCCCTCGGCCCTGGTGAATGAGGGCCCTCGGGCCGCGTCCCGCCAACTGCGACGCCTCATCGACATGGTGGGCGGCGACAACGTCAAGGTCGAGCTGTGGGATCACGGCGACCCTCTCGACAGCGCCCGCAACGACGCCCTGGCCGCCCTGGCCGTGGAGCACGGGCTGGAGCTGATCTGCACCAACAACGTGCACTACCACCAGCCCTCCCGCCGGCGCCTGGCCACCGCCCTGGCCGCGGTGAGGGCCCGGCGCTCCCTCGAGGAGATGGACGGGTGGCTGCCCCCCGCCGCCACCGCCCACCTGCGCTCGGGGGCCGAGCAGCTGCGCCGCTTCTCCCGCTACCCGGGGGTGGTGGCCGCCGCCGCCGCCCTGGGGGCCGAATGCGCCTTCGACCTGTCCCTGGTCGCCCCCCGCCTGCCCCCCTTTCCCTGTCCTCCCGGCCACGACGAGATGAGCTGGCTGCGTCACCTCACCGAGGCCGGGGCGGTGGAGCGCTACGGTCCCCGTGACGGCGAGCGGGTACCGGGGGCCTGGGCCCAGATCGACCACGAGCTGGACATGATCCGCCGCCTGGGGTTCCCCGGCTACTTCCTGGTGGTGTGGGACATCGTCCGGTTCTGCCGGGCCAACGACATCCTCTGCCAGGGCCGGGGGTCGGCGGCCAACTCCGCGGTGTGCTTCGCCCTGGGCATCACCAAGGCCGACGCCGTGAAGCTGGGGCTGCTGTTCGAACGTTTCCTGTCCCCCGAACGTGACGGCCCCCCCGACATCGACCTCGACATCGAGAGCGGTCGCCGGGAGGAGGTCATCCAGTACGTGTACGAACGTCACGGCCGTACCCGGGCCGCCCAGGTGGCCAACGTGATCACCTACCGGGCCAAGTCCTCGATCCGCGACATGGCCCGGGCCCTCGGCTACTCCCAGGGTCAGCAGGACGCCTGGTCCCGTCAGCTCGACCGCTGGAGCGGCCTGTCCCAGCTCCGTGACCACATGGGGGATGGGGCGGGGTCCGCGGCAACTCCGGAAGACACAGCCTCACCAGCAAATACAGCCTCACCAGCGAGCACAGCGAGGTCCGAGGCCCTGGCCGCCGACGACTTCGACATCCCCGCCGAGGTGGTGGCCCTGGCGGCGGAGGTCGAGAACTTCCCCCGCCATCTGGGTATCCACTCGGGGGGCATGGTGATCTGCGACCGTCCCATAGTCGAGGTGTGTCCCGTGGAGTGGGGGCGTATGGCCGACCGCAGTGTCCTGCAGTGGGACAAGGACGACTGCGCCGCCGTGGGGTTGGTGAAGTTCGACCTGCTGGGCCTGGGCATGCTCACCGCCCTGCACCTGGCGGTGGACCTCATCGCCGAGGCCCATGGGGTCACCGTCGACCTGGCCGAACTGCCCCAGGAGGACGAGGTCTACGACATGCTGTGCCGGGCCGACTCCATCGGGGTGTTCCAGGTGGAGTCCCGGGCCCAGATGGCCACCCTGCCCCGGCTGCGGCCCCGTTGTTTCTACGACCTGGTGGTGGAGGTGGCCCTGATCCGCCCCGGACCCATCCAGGGGGGGTCGGTGCACCCCTACATCCGGAGGCGCAACGGGGTGGAGCCGGTCACCTATCTGCATCCCCTGCTGGAGAACTCCCTGGCCAAGACCCTGGGCATCCCCCTGTTCCAGGAGCAGCTCATGCAGATGGCCATCGACGTGGCCGGGTTCACCCCCGCCGAGTCCGACGAGCTGCGTCAGGCCATGGGGTCCAAGAGATCCCGGGAGAGGATGGAGAAGCTTCGGGTACGGCTCTATGAGGGCATGGCCGAGCGGGGAATCACCGGCCGGGTGGCCGACGAGATCTTCACCAAGATGGCGGCCTTCGCCAACTACGGGTTCCCCGAGAGCCACTCGGTGTCCTTCGCCTACCTGGTGTACGCCTCGTCGTGGATCAAGCTGCACTACCCCGCCGCCTTCTGTGCCGCCCTGCTGAACGCCCAGCCCATGGGCTTCTACTCCCCCCAGTCGCTGGTGGCCGACGCCCGCCGTCACGGGGTGGTGGTCCGCACCCCCGATCTCAACGCCTCATCCGACGGGGCCACCCTGGAACCCGATCCCGACTCCGAGGGAGGGATGGCCGTCAGGCTGGGACTGGAGGCGGTCAAGGGCATCGGGTCCGAGCTGGCCCAGGCCATCGCCGAGCGGGGACCCTACGGCTCGATGGAGGAACTGTTCCGGGCCTGTCCCATGAGGCTGGACCAGCTGGAGGCCCTGGCCACGGCGGGGGTGTTCTCCGCCGTGGGGCTAACCCGTCGGGAGGCCCTGTGGCAGGCGGGGGCGGTGGCCCAGTCCCGTCCCGACCGGCTGGCGGGCATCGTCACCGGCGGGGACGCCCCCCGGTTGCCGGGTATGGACCCCCGCGAGGAGGCCGAGGCCGACCTGTGGGCCACCGGTATCTCCCCCGACGGTCACCCCATGAGATTCCTGCGTGAGCACCTCGACACGGTGGGGGTGGTTTCCGCTGAGGGTCTGGCCCGGGTACCGGCGGGGGAGAGGGTGAGGGTGGCGGGGGTGGTCACCCACCGCCAGCGTCCGGCCACGGCGGGGGGCACCCTGTTCATGAACCTCGAGGACGAGACCGGGCTGATCAACGTGGTGTGCAGCCGGGGATGCTGGATCCGGCACCGCCGGGTGGCCCGCACCGAACCGGCCCTGATCGTCCGGGGGCGTCTGGAGAGGGCCGAGGGGGTCACCAACATCATCGCCGAGAAGCTCGAGCCCCTGGCGGCCACGGAAAACCAACCGATCAGGATCCCCGCCGCCTCCCGCGATTTCCGGTAAATGGCTCCGGCGGTGGGTCACCTGGACGATGTACCATCTGAGTGGGGTTCCGGTGAGGAGGTGGTCGGTGATGAAGCGCATGTCGGGCCTGAGGCGTGGAATTGGTCGACGGTGGAAGCTTGTCGTGGGTGCAGCGCTGGCCGGCCTGGTGTTCGGGGCCACCTCGATGATCGCCTGGGCAGCTTCCACCCCAGGTACTCCGGATGGGTCCGGCGATGAGCCGGCCGCGTCTTCCCCTTCGGCCGATGGCACCGGGCCGGGCGGCGGTGCCTCGGGTCAGGCCGAGTCGTTGGTCGCCGACTACCCCGAGTTCACCCGGGCCGGGCTGAGCGGGGTGGATCTGGAGTTGGTGGCGCGGGAGGCCTTCGGTGACGTGTACGTGGGTCCCCGTGGTGATCCGGCGGCGCCGGAGGAGCTGTGTCTGGTCGTGGTGGGGAGGGCTGACACGGTGGGCACCTCGTGTGTTCCGCCCGATGCGGTGTCCCGGGGCCAGTTGGTCTCGATAGGCAGGGATCTACCGGGCGATCCGCTCAGTGTGGTCGTGGTGCTTCCCGACGATGCCACCGCGGCCTCGTTCGGCGGTGTGCCCCTGGACATCAGGGGTGGGGTGGCCGTGGGCGAGTTCACTTCGGTTCCGAACTCGTGGATTCTCGAGATCACAACCGATCGAGGCGTACTGAGTTACGACCATGAGCCGCCAGGGAGCATCATCGATTCCCTGTTCTCCTCGGCCGGAGCTTCCCGGAAACAGGTCGCAAGGTAGGTCTGCCCCACTACCACCGCCACGGCTCATTCCCGGATGATCTCGGCCGATTGAGCGCATTCCGGTACCAAGCCGCCGTCGCCCCACAGAACGCAACCGCGGGCCGGCTAACGCGGTCTCCCTAGGGTGCGGCAGTCCCACTCTCCCGAGGTCGAGTATCGATCCGGCCGAACGAAAGCCAGTCGAGGTACTCGCGAATGCGTGGAAACGGACGAACAGGTCGCTGGTGGCGCTACACGGGGACGATCACATTGGTCCTCGTCCTCA
>DRKF01000008.1 GCA_011051915.1 Acidimicrobiales bacterium
CAGGTCGAACACGGTTCCGACCACCCGGGGGCCGGCGAAGAGGTAGGTGACCGCCACGAACGTGACGAAGAACCCGATCTGCATGAGCCCCTCGCGGGTACGGCGGGACAGTTCCCCGACCTGGCCCACCCCGGTCCGGGCTATCTCGGGGAGTTCCGCCGCCGCGACGCTCAGGGCGAACAGGGCCACGGGCAGGAGATAGAGGACCTGGGCCGCTCCCAGGGCGGCCAGGGCGCTGATGGCGAGCAGGGAGGCCAGACCGAGATCGAGGAAGGCGGCGATCTGAACCGATCCCCGTCCCACCAGGACCGGGCCCAGGCGGCGCAGGAAATCTCGGAACGCCGGATCGGCGAAGTCGGTTCTCAGCCCGATGTGGGGATTCACCCGCAGCACGGCGGGAAGCTGCACCGCGAACTGCAGAAGACCCCCCGCCGTCACCGCCCAGGCCACGGCCACCGCCAGTCCCGTCTTGGTGAACACGGCGGCGGTGACCGCTATGACCACCGATATCTGGAGGATGTTGGTCAGTACGGGAGCCACATAGGACAGGAAGAACCGGCGATGGCTGTTGAGAACCCCGAGGGACCATGCCGACAGGGCCAGCAGTCCGATACCGGGCGTCATTATCCGGACCAGGCGTACCGTGAGCACGTGGGCGTCGGGAGGCAGCCGCCAGGCCACGGCGCTGGTTATCGGATCGGCGAAGATCACACCGAGGGTCACCAGGACCCCGGTGACAGCCACCAGGAAGGCGGCGACGGTGGCGGCCAGTACCCCGGCCCGCTCGCGGTCGTCGTCCACCAGGCCGGAGTAGACCGGTATGAAGGACGCCGAGAGAACGCCGGAGCCCAACATGTTCTGAAGCAGATTCGGGATGCGCAGGGCCGCCGTGTAGGCCGAGGCGGCCGTGCCCAGGCCCAGGGTCCCCCGGACCAGCGCCTCTCGGAACAGCCCGGAGACCCGGCTCAGCAGGATCCCGGAGAAGACGGCTCCCGAGCCCCGCCCCACCTCGCTCCTCGCCGGGGCCGGGGTGGTCTCACCCGGGGCGCTCATCGGCTCTTCCGCCGCAGGAGCTCGCGGCCCCACCACAGGACCAGCACGGCCCCGGCGCCGACGGTGAGGACGATTCCGACCCCGGAGGGGGTGTTGGCCCTGATCGTCAATGACACCGAACGCAGTTCGAGGCGACCGTCGGGTGACAGGACCTGGATGTCCATGGGGAAGCTGCCGGCGGACAGGACCTCCACGGAGAACTCCTGGTTGGTGACTCCTGGTTCCAGACGGATGGTGGTGCTCTCACCGTCGTCGAGGTCCACGAACCGGACCTTCTCGGAGATGAATCGGACCTTGACCCTCATGGGGTAGGGAGCCGTGTTCTGGAAGCTCAGGGGAATCACGGCCTCACGGGAGGTGAGGTTGATGGACCGGATCGGAGGGGCGACTATGGCCGCGGTCTCCCTCTTGACGGTGTCGATCGTGTCCGACCATGTGATCTCACGTTGGTCACCGGTGACCCCTTCGGCCAGGCTGAGGAGGAGCCGGTCACGGAGATCGTCGTAGAGGAACGACGTGTCCTCGTCCTTGATCATCGACCGGTAGCCCTCGAGGGTGTCGGCGGCCCTGCGGTAGAGGTCCAGATCTCCTTCGAGGCGGTCGGGCTGGGTGTCACGAACCAGATTTCGGATCAGGGGTCTCCCGTCGGAGTCGACCGGTCCGGGCACGGCGAAGGCCGCGGGCAGGGCGGCGACATCGAATATCGAGGTGCTCTCGGCCAGACCGGCGAACAGGTGGCCGGAGAAGGCGGGATCGACGGGTTCGGCGGTGCGGTACATCACGGCGGCGGCGTGGGCCTCCCCGTCCAGTCCCAGGACCGCCAGCCGGGCGAGTACCCGGTGGGCGGCCAGAACGGGATCCTCGAAACCGCCGGCCACCGACATGGCCGGCCTGACCACCAGGGCGCCGAGAGTCCCTTCGGGTGTGCTCACCTCGATGGGGGTGGTGAGGGCGATGCCGTTGTCGCCACCGAGAAGCACCTGTCGTACCCCCCTCCGGCGCAGGACACCCGCCTCGCGATCGCTCAGGCCGTCGGGCGCGGCCCACAGGGTGGTGGAGGGGTCGACCCCCAGTCGGCCCTCGATGGTGCGGATTCCCCAGGAGAAGAGTTCTTCGCGTTCGGCCTGGAGTCCGGCCAGCTCCAGAGCGAGTTCGTCGACGGGCACGTAGGGGGTGGCAACCACGTTCGCCGTGGCCAGGCGTTCGGTGAGTCGTTCGATGGTGTCAGAGTCGGTCAGGCGGTCCAGGAGGATGGGACTGATGCGGACGCTCACCGGGACATCGGGGTTGAGGATCAGGGTCTGGGCCCACACCGAGGTCGAGTCCTCGGGTTGGAGGGCACCGGTGGCGGTGAGGGCGGGAAACACGTCGAAGTCGACGAACGGGGTGACCACGGTGCGCGTGACCCGATCGTTGGTGCCGGTACCGGCGGTCACCAGGTGGGTCACCATTCGCCCGAGAGGGACACCC
>DRKF01000009.1 GCA_011051915.1 Acidimicrobiales bacterium
ATCCCCCACCGGCCCGACCCGACCGCTCGCCGAAGCACCGACCATGGGCCGCGTTCCTGGCCGCGGCGACGATCCTGCTGGCGGCCTGCGGCGGCACCTCGGGCGGCGGGTCGGCCGCCTGTGGCGAGGTCGTCACCGAGCCCCTGTCCCCCGATGCGGCCGTACACGTCCTGGACCCGGCCCGGGGGGGCTCCGAGCCCTCCCCCACCTCAGGACCACACAGTCCCTCGGTGGCCTCGGGGGTCCTCGACCGGGTACTGGGCGCCCCCGAGCAGGTCGGCGTGCTGGAACGGGGCGACATCCTCATCCAGTACCGGCCCGACGACATCGAGGGCGAGTCGCTCGCCGCCGTGCAGGCGATGGCCGGCGCCCGGACGGTGGTGGCACCCAATCCGAACCTGGCGCAACCTGTCGTGGCCACGGCCTGGCTGCACCGGATGTCATGTGAGGCGGTGGACACCGCCGCCCTGGGGCGCTTCGCCGAACGGTACCGGGACCTCAATCAGGGACACTGAGCCCCACCCCGGACCTCGGTTCGGGGGTCGGATTCGGGGATGCCGGGATCGGCCCGGGGAGAACAGTGCCCGGGGCGGGACTTGAACCCGCACGCCCTTTCGGGCAGAGGATTTTGAATCCTCCGTGTCTGCCATTCCACCACCCGGGCGGGGGGTCGGGAGATAGAGAGAGGGAGGATACCCCAGACTCGCGACCCACCCCATGCCGTTCCGGGGACCCTCGGGGGCCCTGTCGTTCCCCCAATTCGGCGACGTCGGGTCACCACCACCCCGTGTGGTTGGGTCGGCGGTGACGTACCCTTTCGCACCGACCCGTCCCGCTCCGCGAATATCGACACAAATCTGAAACGCTTTGGCTGTTCCCGTGGTCGAACAGCGGAGCCGACCAGGAGGATCCGAGTGCTCGCCTTCACCTTCCCCGGACAGGGATCCCAGAAGCCGGGCATGGGCTCGGAGTGGGTCGACCACCCGTCGTGGGAGCTCGTCGAGGAGGCCTCCGAGGCCGCCGGCCGTGATCTCGGATATCTGCTGACCGAGGCCGACGCCGCCGAGCTCAAGGAGACCCGCAACTCACAGCTGGCCACCTTCGTCCTCAGCCTGGTGGCCCTCGACGCCGTCGAGCGCACCGGCGTCATACCCGGGATGTGCGCCGGCCACAGCCTCGGGGAGTACAGCGCCCTGGCCGCCACCGGCGCCCTGGCCTTCGAGGACGGGGTGCGCCTGGTCACCGAGCGGGGTGAGGCCATGCAGGTCGCCGCCGGGGAGCAGGAGGGGACGATGGCCGCGGTCCTGGGGCTCGACGACGACAAGGTGATCGAAGCCTGCCGCCTGGCCGACGGCGACGTCTGGGTCGCCAACTTCAACGCCCCGGGCCAGGTCGTGATCGCCGGCTCCCCCGCCGGGGTGGACGCCGCCGGCCAGCTCGCCAAAGCCATGGGGGCCAAGAGGTCGATGGCGCTTCCCGTGGGCGGCGCTTTCCACACCCCGTTCATGGCCTCGGCCGGTGACCGTCTCCGCAAGGCCCTCGAGCAGGTCGAACTGCGGGAGCCGGCCACCGGGGTGGTGGCCAACGTGGACGCCACCGTCCACTCCACCTCCGAGGAGTGGTACGAACTGCTGGCCGCCCAGCTCACCTCCCCCGTCCTGTGGCGCCAGAGTCTCTACACCCTGGACGAGGCCGGGATCGACACCTTCGTCGAGCTGGGCCCCGGAACCGTGCTGACGGGAATGGCCAAGAGGACCTGCCGGGGTTCACGGACCGTGTCGGTGTCCAAGCCCGTCGACGTCGACGCCCTGCTGTCCGTCCTTTCGGACTCCTCCCCGGTGGGTCGGGTCGCCGAGGAGGGTGAGCGTCTCTACGTCACCGAGAGGGTCGTCGTCTCTCCCGCCGCCGGTGTGTTCGAGGCCTCCCCGGCCCTGGCCGGGGGAACCGAGATCGAGGTGGGGGCCCTGCTCGGCACGGTCAACGGAGAGCCGGTGAAGTCACCCTTCGCCGGTTCGATCATGGGTGTGATGGCCTACAACGGCGAGCGGATCACCGCCCGTCAGCCCGTCGCCTGGCTCAGAACTTCGTGAAGGGGGATCCGATGACCGGAGCAAGAACCATCGGCTGGGGCACCGCCCTGCCCGAGAACATCATGACCAACGCCGATCTGGAGAAGATCGTCGACACCTCCGACGAGTGGATCGTGGAGCGGACCGGAATCCGCCAGCGCCACATAGGGGGGACCACCGCCGGTCTGGCGACCGAGGCCGGGCGCAAGGCTCTGGAGAAGGCCGGGGTCGACCCCTCGGGAATCGACCTGCTGATCCTGGCCACCACCTCCCCCGACCGCGACATTCCCGCCACCGCTTCCACCGTGCAGAAGAACCTCGGACTGGAGTGCGGGGCCTTCGACCTCAACGCCGCCTGCTCGGGATTCGTCTACGCGATGGTCGCCGGCCACGGATTCATCCGCAGCGGCCTCGAGCGGATCCTGGTCATCGGCGCCGAGACCCTCCACCAGTACATCGACTGGGAGGACCGCAACACCTGCATCCTGTTCGCCGACGGCGCCGGCGCCGCGGTGATCGAGCGCACCGAGGGCGAGGGTGAACTGCTGGGCTGGAGTCTCTCCTCGGACGGCGACTACGAGGAGGCCCTCTACGTCGACCGTGGCGACAAGGTGAAGATGGCGGGCCGGGAGGTGTTCCGCCAGGCGGTACTCGTCATGGAACGGGCCGGCCGGGCCGCCATGAAGCAGGCCGGGTTGGAGCCATCCGACATCTCCGTGGTGATCCCCCACCAGGCCAACATCCGGATCATCGAGGCCTCCTGCCGCCGGCTGGGGATACCCATGGAGAAGGCGATCGTGGTCCTGGATCGCACCGGGAACACCTCGGCCGCCTCGGTTCCCCTGGCCCTGGCCGAAGCCCTCGACACCGGGCGGATCAGCGAGGGGGACAACGTGCTGCTGGTCGGCTTCGGGGCCGGGATGTCCTCCGCCGCCGCCGTTCTCCGATGGGGAGCGCGGTGAGTTCTCCGTTCCCCGAGTCCGGACGGGTGGTCC
>DRKF01000010.1 GCA_011051915.1 Acidimicrobiales bacterium
ACGACCACCTCCACCACGACAACTACCGCTCCCGCCCCCGATCCGGTGGTGTCGGGATACCGGATCTTCACCTCGGGAGGAGATGTCATCGCCCTGGGCGACATCACCGACCTGGGCGGCCCGGGCCCGGGTACGGCACCCGTGGTGGCCGCCGTGTCCACCGCCTCGGGAAACGGCTACTGGACGGTTCGCTCCGACGGCACCGTGGAGACTTTCGGCGACGCCGATTTCCACGGAGACGCCTCGACGCTGCCACTGGCCGCTCCGGTCGTGGGAATGGCCGCCACCCCCTCGGGCTCGGGATACTGGCTGCTGGGGGCCGACGGGGGAATCTTCAGCTACGGCGACGCCGTGTTCCACGGAAGCACCGGGAATCTGGTGCTCAACGCCCCGGTGGTCGACATGGCCGCCACACCCTCGGGCTCGGGATACTGGCTGGTGGCATCCGACGGGGGGATCTTCAGCTTCGGTGATGCCGTGTTCCACGGAAGCACCGGGAATCTGGTGCTCGACCGGCCGGTGGTGTCCATGGCCGTGGGCTCCGGGGGCGATGGCTACTGGCTGGTCGCCGAGGACGGAGGAATATTCGCCTTCGGCGACGTGGCCTTCCTGGGTTCGGTGCCCGGAGCCCTGCCCGGGGTTCCGCCGTCCCAGAGACCCCACGGGTGGCGGATTCGGGCCACCCCGGCCGGGGACGGCTACTACGTGTTGACCACCGACGGTGGGATCTTCGCCTTCGGCAACTCGCCGTTCCACGGCTCGGCCGTGTCGGTGCTCACCGCAGGTGACTCCGCCGTCGACCTCCAACTGGGCCACTGACGCACCGACGAGAAGCCCCCACCGTGGTGTGCTCATGGCCGGCCTCCCGGGCCGATCGGGCGGTCGGTGGGGCCAGGGTGACATACTGACGGAGCGGGGAATCGAGGCGTCGTGGGACAGGTCGGCGATCTTCGGATCGGCGTCCCTCCGGACGCCTCGGTGGGTCGGATACGAGTCAGGAGTGGGCCATGGTCACCAGGTGTTCGTCATCGGACGACTCCACGGCACATCCGCCGGACACGAGCGGAGGTGAACCCCGGTGAGGGTCCTGGTGAGCGGACCCCGGGGTGGCATCGGGTGCCGGCTGGTGGCCGCACTCACCGCCCGGGGGGACGAAGTGGTGGGCCTCTCCCGTACCCCGGTTCCCGGAGGTGTCGCCTGGGACCCGGAGGCCGGAGATCTGGATCCCGCCCCCCTCGAGGGATTCGATGCCGTCGTCCACCTGGCCGGGGAGAGTATCGACGGCCGCTGGACCCGGTCCCACCGGGATCGCATCAGGGCCAGCCGGGTGGTGTCCACCTCCCTTCTGGCATCGGCACTGGCCCGTCTGGACTCCCCGCCGGGGGTCCTGGTCAACGCCTCTGCGATCGGCTTCTACGGCAACCGGCCGGGTGAGACCCTCACCGAAGCCTCGCCACCGGGGGTGGGCTTCCTCGCCGAGGTCTGCACCGACTGGGAGATGGCCACCGCGGCGGCGGCCAGGGCGGGAATCCGCGTCGCAATGGCCCGGACCGGTCTGGTGCTCGACGGGACCACCGGGGCCCTGCCCCGGATGATCCGTCTGACCCGCCTCTACCTCGGTGGTCGGATCGGATCGGGGCGCCAGATGTGGAGTTGGATCGACATCGCCGACGAGGTGGCCGCCCTGACCCACCTCATCGACGAGCCGCTCGAGGGTCCGGTCAACCTCACGTCTCCCGAACCCGTGTCCCAGGACGGTTTCGCCCGGGCCCTTCGCCGGGCCGTGGGCCGACGTGTCGGACTTCCCGCACCGGGTTGGGCGATCTCCCTGGCCCTGGGGGAGATGGGCGAAGCGCTCCTGTTGTCCGACACCGCGGTGGTTCCGACCGTGCTGGAGGCTTCGGGTTTCGAGTTCACCCAACCCGATCTGGCCGGCGCCCTCGACACCGAACTCGGGCGGATCTGACCGCGATCGCAGCTCTTCTCTCCGCCCCGGCCGGGAGGACCCCGGACCGTGCGACGGACACAGGGCATCCGTCTGAGAACCGGGCGGCGCTACGGTAGGGGTGGGGCAGGGGGAGACGCCCGTGAACCGGTTCGGGGCCGGGGCCTCCGTTCCCCTCCACCGACGACTCGAAGGGGTGCGACATGAGCGACGAGACCACACCGAGCGTGGCTGAGACCTACCGCCGGGCCGGGTACGAGATACCCGAACATCTCGGCTCTGCCCACGACCGCCACTGGCCGGCGCTGGGCGGCCCCGGCGACTGGCTCGACGGCGAGACCCGGCGCCGGATAATCATCGAGACCCGGAACGCCAGGAACTGCGAGCTGTGCCGCCGCCGGTCCGAGGCCGTCAGCCCCAATGCGGTGCCGGGCAACCACGACGCCACCACCGACCTGGACCCCGCCATGGTCGATGCCGTTCACCGGGTGAGTGTCGATGCCAAGCGACTCAGTCGGACCTTCGCCGAAGCGGCGATGGCGGAGATGGGCCCCGGACCCTATGTGGAGATGGTCGGTGTGGTCGCCTGCACCTGGCTGATGGACGTGTTCGCGTGGGCCCTGGGGGTGGATGAGCCCGGTGTTCCCGAGCGGAGGCCGGGGGAGCCCGTGGGGGAGATACCCGAGGGGACCGGCGACGTGGGTGCCTGGGTCCCCCAGGAACTGGAGAAGGTGAGGGCCAATGTCACCCGGGCCCTCAGCTACGCCCCCCTCACGAACGGGAGCTGGCGGGGCCTGGTCAACGAGCACTACAGCCGGGGCGAGCAGTTCGGCCACCTCGTGTGGGACCGGGCTCTCTCCCGACCCCAGGTGGAACTGGTGGCGGCCCGCACCGCCGCCCTCAACGAGTGCTTCTACTGAACGTCGAGCCATGTGGCGCTGCTCCGTGCGAGCAGCCAGGCAGTCGGAATCGACGTCGGTCTCTCCGGTGCGGTCAGTGGCGACGGGGCCGCCGGAATCGAGAACTCCGTCGAACTGCTCCGCTTCGCGGAGGCGGTTCAGCAGCGAAGCACCGATCTCGACGACCGCCGGGAAGCTCTCAGGGCCGCGGTCGGTGATCTGGGCCTGATCGAGGCGGCCGCCACCGTCTCGGGATTCAACGGGTTGGTCCGGGTGGCCGACGGAACCGGTATCCAGATCGACGAGGGCGTCGATGCCTACACCGCCGATGTTCGGGGCGATCTCGGAATCGACCGGTACTCCGGGGCCGCCAACACCCCCGACCGCGGACTCGAGCACTACGAGATCACCACGGTGAAGGAGCTGTTCTGAGGGGAGGGTGACCGCGGAGCGCCCGCTGCGAAGGAGCCGGTCCTGGGGCCCCGACGTGATCAGGGACGTCAGGCGCAGCCTTCGGCGTACTCCACCTCGGGAAGCTGACCGGTGCGGAACGACGTCACCACGCCGTCCGGCCCGGTGACGAAGATGACCCTGAGGTTCTGATCCTTCTCGTCCCGGGGAACGAACACCAGATACTTCCCGTCGCCGCCGAGGGGGTCGGGGCGCACCTCGATCCGATCGCCGAAGAGGCCCAGGATCTCCTGCTCGGTGCTGCCGATTCCGGCTCCCGATCGTGTTGTGATGGCACTGGGCGCCTCGATGTCGATGCGGGCAATCCGCCCGAACGCCACCATGAACGACACCCCCGGCGGACCACCGGGGACCGTGTAGTACCGGCAGCGGCTGCTTCCCGACTCGTCGGGGACGAGGCTCGCGCCGATCTTCTCCTCGACCACGGCGATCTTGTCACCCATGAACACCGGGCCCAGACCGAGTGTCGACACCCGGGCCTCCTCGGTGAGGCTGGTCCCCTGGTCGGCGGGCACCACACTGGTGCTGGTGTCGTCGGGAAGGGTGGTTGTGGTGGTCTCCTCGGGCGGCAGGGAGGTCGTGGACTCCGGGAGGGATACCGTGGACACCGACTCCTGATCCGGGCTGCCCGAGCTTCCCCCGCAGGCGGCCAGAAACACGACCATGGCAACGGGGACGACGGCGTTTCGGATCCACGTCATGTAACCGAGAGTAGGGGCCGGGACGCCCAGCATGGCGTCAGCCCCCTCGAGGTGGCCCGTGGGGCCGGGAGTCGAGCCCACCGGTACTGGGGTCCACCGTGTTGGTGGCCACGGTCTGCCTCGAGGAGGCCCCTCGGACCGGGAGTCGAGCCCACGGATCACTCTCCGGGGCCGACGGGAACCCACGGGGCCGGTCCGGCGGGAGACCGGCCTCAGTTCAGGTAGGGGAGGACCCTCTCGGCGAAGAGCTCCATGGACCGCATGACCCGGGAGTGGGGCATGTCGCCGATCTGGAAGGTGCCCAGCAGGGTGCCCGCCCCGATGGCCCCCAGATTGTTGTTGAGCCTCTCGAGGACCTGTTCGGGAGTACCGATCAGGGGCTCACCGGCGGCCAGGGTGGGCCCGCCGGAGGCCTTCACCTCGCGGGCGATCTCCACCCGGGTCCGGTAGGCCTGGGGTGAGGTGTAGCCCGGAGGGAAGAACGAGGGCAGCGGAAGGGTGAACATCCTCTCCCGGAAGTACCTGAGGTGAGGTTCGACCTCCTCGCGGGCCTTGGCCTCGCTGTCGGGATGGAGGTACACCACCGAACTGAACGTGAACTGCTCCGGACCCGCCTCATAGCCGTAGTCCTGGGCCGCGAACTCCCGGTAGGTGTCGTAGAACTGCTTCAGTCGCTCGATCGGCACGAACGTGCAGGACAGGGGGTACCGGCGTTCGGCCGACCAGCGGAGGGTCTCCGGTGACCCCTGGGAGGGGACCATTATCTGAGGGTGGGGCTGCTGATAGGGGCGCGGCCAGGGATTGACGTAGCGGTACTGGTAGTGCTCTCCGTCCCACGCGAAGGGACCGGGTTCGGTCCAGGCCTTGACGATGAGGTCGTGAGCCTCGAAGAAACGTGAGCGGGACCGGGTGGGATCGAGATTCAGGGAGTGGTACTCCGCCCCGATCCCACGAACGAAGCCCGAGATGATCCGCCCCTCGGACATGACGTCGAGCATGGCGATCTCCTCCGCCACCCGCAGCGGGTTGTCCCTCAGGGCTATTCCGTTCCCGAGGACCGCGATCTTCGCCCGTGAGGTGCGCCGGACGAGTGCGGCCGCCATCAGGTTCGGGGAGGGCATCAGACCGTAGGCGTTCTGGTGGTGCTCGTTCACACAGATGGC
>DRKF01000011.1 GCA_011051915.1 Acidimicrobiales bacterium
AACACCGTGGTCGCCATGACCATCAGGCTGCGCAGGGCGATGATGCCACCCAGCAGGGCCATGAGGCCCCGCATCTCCCTCACCGCGGGGCGCCAGTGGACGCGGGCGCCGTCCCCGCGGGTACGAAGCGGCACATCTCTGAGCCGGAAGTGCAGGGTGATCGAGGCCGCAATTCCGGCCAGGGCCAGAAAGGCCATGGACCGCAGTGACATGACCGCCAGGGCGCTGACCACCACGAGGGGCCCCAGGGTCCGGCCGAGCTCCCCGCCGACCATCCAGAAGCCCATTCCGCGTCCCATGCGGTCGCCCGACAGGTAGCCGACGGCAACCGGCGCGGTGGCGTGGAAGGCGGCCACGCTCAGTCCCGCGATCAGCAGCAGGGCCACCAGGCCCCAGTATCCGGGAGCCCACCCCAGCAGGCTCATCGCCGTGGCGGTGACTCCCGGGCCCGCCACGACGATGCGGCGCAGAGCGGTGCGATCGGCGAGGTAGCCGATGAAAGGCTGGGCCAGGGAGGGCAGTTGCAGGAATGTCGACAGGGACCCGGCCGCGGTGTTCGACAGCGACAGGCGGTCCACGAAGCGGGGCAGCAACGGAGCCAGGAAGGCGGTGAACGTGTCGTGGACGGCGTGACCGGCCGCCACCGAAGCCACCCGGGAGGTCTGGAAACCATCGGCAGCCGGCTCTCCCGCTGACGGGGCGGGCGAGTGCTCGCTGTTCCCGTTGTCGCCGGACGGGGCGGGCGGATACTCGCTGTTCCCGTTGTCGCCGGACGGGGCGGGCGGATACTCGGTCAGATCGGGTTCGCCGGGCCGCTTCATGGCTCAATCGTTCCATACCCGTGCCTGGGGTCCGGCCAGGGACGGCCCGCCCCGACCCGCCGCGAAGTCACCGCGCGGAGCGACCTGTGCCAGAATCCGGACTACTTCAGCCGCCCGGGGGTGGATGGCGGATCTGGACCGACCTGTTGGAGGGGACCGATGACCAGCGAAGCGCCGGATGTTCTGACCGTCAACGCCGAGACGTTTCCCGACAAACCGGCGGTGATCGACGACCGGCCCGGTGAGCCGCCACGCACGATGACCTTCGCCGAGCTGAACGCCTACGCCAACCGACTGGCCAACGGGATGCTCGACCGAGGTGTGCGACCCGGGCAGAGGGTGATCTGGTGCGGGCAGAACAGCCTGGAACTGATGGCGATGATGCACGCCGCCCGCAAGGCGGGCCTCACGGCCGTTCCCCTCAACTACCGCCTGTCCGACGACGAGAGCGTGTACGTCGTCGACAACTCCGACGCCGTCCTGGTGTGGACCGACGCCGAGTTCGCCCCGATGTTCGCCCGGATCCGGTCAGACCTCCCCCAGGTCGAGGAGGTCGTCGTCTTCGGGGGGTCCGCGCTGGACGGACAGACCGCCGAGGACGATCTCCTGGGCTCCGACTCCGAGCCGGCAATCGATGCCGGCCAGGCGGCCACGATGATCTACACATCGGGTACGACCGGGAAGCCCAAGGGGGCGGTGAAGAGCCGGCTGGGGAGCGTCGAACAGCTCGGGGGGCTGCTGGGTCTGATCGGCTACACGGCCGATGACGTCTACTTGACCTGCGGACCGCTCTACCACTCCGGCCCGGGCGGATTCGCCGCCATCGCCCACGTCCTCGGCAACACCGTGGTCCTCCAGCACCGGTTCGATCCCGAGGACTGGCTGCGACTCCTCGACACCTATCAGGTCACGACCACCTTCTCGGCTCCCACCCCGATCCGCATGGTGGTGAACCTCCCTCCCGAGGTGAAGGCCCGCTACTCGACGGCCACCATGAAGCGGATGGTGGCCAACGCCGCTCCCTGGCCCTTCGCCCTCAAGGAGGCCTACCTAAGGGACTTCCCCGACGACTCGCTGTTCGAGGTCTACGGCTCCACGGAACTGGGCGTGAACACCGTTCTGCGGCCCGAGGACCAACTCCGCAAGCCGGGATCCTGCGGCCTGCCGGCCCCTTTCGTGGACCTCATGCTCAAGGACGATGACGGCAATCCCATCTCGGAGCCCCACACCCCGGGGGAGCTGTGGGTGAAGGCGTCCTCGGTTCTCGACACCTACCACAAGGCCGAGGAGAAGTTCTCCCAGGAGCACGACGAGGAGGGTTGGCACACCGTCGGTGACGTCGCCTACTTCGACGACGAGGGCTACTACTACATCTGTGACCGCAAGAAGGACATGATCATCTCGGGAGGCATGAACATCTATCCCGCCGAGGTCGAGGCCGCCCTCGAGGAGCATCCCGAGATATTCGAGGCGGCGGTCTTCGGCATCCCCTCCGAGGAATGGGGCGAGTCCGTCCACGCGGTGATCGTGCCCTCCGGCGAGGGACTGGACCACGAGGAGGTCACCGCCCACGCCCGGAGGGCCCTGGCTTCCTACAAGATCCCCCGGTCGATCGAGTTCGTCGCGGAGATCCCCAAGACCGGCTCCAACAAGATCCTCAAGCGGGAACTGCGGGCCAAGTTCTGGGACGGTCACGACAACCAGGTCGGGTCCTGAGATGTCCCCCGGTTCGGCCACGGGGTCGGGAGGTGGCCCGGTTCTGCTCATCCACGGTTTCACCGGGTCGGCGGCCTCCACGTGGCGGCCGACGGGTCTGATCGACCTTCTGGCCGAGTCCGGTCGCGAGGTACTGGCTCCCGACCTGTGGGGTCATGGCCGCTCGGAGATGAAGTCCCACGATCCCGCCGACTACGC
>DRKF01000012.1 GCA_011051915.1 Acidimicrobiales bacterium
ACGACCCCTTCGCCCCCGCGCCCAACGCCACCCTGGCCCCCTTCGCCCATCTCGGCATCGAGATGACCACCAGGGACCAGGTCGACGAGATGGCGGCCAAGGGGGAGCAAGCCGGTTGTCTGGCCATGGCGGCCCGCATGATGCCGCCTCCCATCGGCTACATCTGCATGCTCAGGGATCCCGATGGCAATACCGTGGAGTTCTCCTGGAATCAGGGTGTCTACGCCACGGCCCACGAGAAGTGGGGCACCAAGGGGGACTGACCCCGAACCGTTCGGGGCCACGCTGAACACATCGGGTCGTTGGCCGGGAGGGGGAGACACGAAAACACATCGGGTCGGGGAGCGGTCCGGGGAGACACGAAAACACATCCGGTCGTTGACCGGGAGGGGGAGACAGTGAAGGCGGTCTACTACGAGGCGGCCGGAGGGCCCGAGGTCCTGATTCACGGCGAGGTGCCCGACCCCGAACCGGGTCCGGTCGACGTCGTGGTGGACGTGGCCGCCGCGGCCATCAACCGCCTGGACGTGATCCAGCGCAACGGCTGGTTCCAACTGGAGGGTTTCTCCTACCCGCACATCGCCGGGATGGACATCGCCGGTGTGGTGTCCGCCGTCGGCGACCAGGTCGAGACGGTGGTGGTCGGGGACCGGGTGGTGGTCGACCCCTCCATGGCCGGGGTGCCCGAGAATTCGGCGCTGGCCGGGCGCGACGACTTCTACGGTGACCTGGCGGTTCTGGGCGCCACCGCCGACGGCGGGTACGCCGAGAAGTGTCTGGTTCCCTTCACCCATGTGTACCCGGTTCCCGACGAGATGGACCTGCAGACCGCGGCCACTTTCCCGACCTGCCATCTCACCGCCTCACACGCCCTGTTCGAGACGGGTGGTCTACGGGAGGGAGAGACGGTGATGATCCACGCCGCCGGTTCGGGCGTGTCCACCGCCGCCATCCAACTGGCCAGGAGCGTCGGGGCCACGGTGCTGGCCACGGCCGGAACCGACGAGAAGTGCCGCCGGGCCCTGGATCTGGGCGCCGACCACGTCCTCAACAACCGAACCGGCGATGTCACCACCTGGGCCCGACGGCTGACGGCGGGAGCCGGAGTCGACATGGTCTTCGACCATGTGGGTACGGCGTTGTTCGGTCCCTCGCTCTTCGCCACCGGGGTGCGGGGACGTCTGGTCACGTGCGGCAACTCGTCAGGTGACGAGGCCGTCATCCCCTCCCTGGGCTACCTGTACCACCACGGCATCTCGATCCTGGGCTCCGACGCCTACCGGCCCGAGGAGTTCGCCCCGGCGTGGCAGAGATTCTGCGACGGCGACTTCGAGGCCGTGGTCGACTCCGTGTATCCACTGGCCGAGGCGGCCCGGGCCCAGGAGAAACTCATCTCCAACGATGTGTTCGGCAAGATCCTGCTGCGGCCCTGAGCCGTGAGCGAATCCCGCGACTCTCCCTACCCGGAGCTGAAGAAGTCCCACACGATGGCTCACACGGGCCGCCCGTGGACCGACCACAAGCCGCCCTCGTCGGCGCCGGTTTGGGCGGCGATAGAGGGGCTGGCCCGCTACCACGTTCTTCTCGCCGCTCTGGAGCTGGACCTGTTCGACACCATCGGGAGCACCGGACCGGTGGACGCCCCGCGGCTGGCCCGGATCACCGGTACCTCCGCCCCTCATCTCCGGTCCCTGCTCGACGCCGTGGTGGCCCTGGGTCTTCTGGAGCAGATCGGTGGTCTCTACGGGCTGAACGACACCGCCCGCCGCTATCTGGTGAGCGACGGTCCGGCGACCATGGCCGATCTGGTGGCGGTGGCCCCCGGACCCCACGACAACTGGGGAGACCTGGCCGAGACGGTTCGTCGCGGTGGCCCGGCCCGGCCCATCGAGGACGATCCGGTCGCGTTCTACGTGCCCCTGGCCGAGGGCACCTTCACCACGATGGCCCGCTGTGCCGCCCGGGCCGATCTGCGGATCCGCTATTCGGCCCTTCACCGGCCTCGGGTTCTGGATCTGGGGGCGGGTGGTGCCCCTTGGGCGATCGCGGTGCTGAATGCCAATCCCGGGGCCACGGCCGTGATCAACGATCTCCCCGGGGTTCTCGAAGTGGCCCGGCGCAAGGTGACCGATCACGGCCTGGGCGCCAGGGTGGAGTACCTGCCCGGCGACTTCCACACCGTTCCCCTGGCACCCGGTTCCTTCGACATCGTGGTGCTGGGTCACATCTGCCGTACCGAGGGTGCCGAGGGCGCCCGACACCTCATCGGTCGGGCCCACCACGCCCTCCGGGAGGGAGGCACGGTGATAGTGGCCGACTACTTCGTGGATCCCGAGCACAAGTCCAATCCCCACGCGGTGCTGATGGGGACCACGATGATGGCGGCCACCCGGAGGGGCCTGACATTCACCTACGGACAGTTCGCCGAGTGGCTGCGGGAGGCCGGATTCGAGTCACTGCGCCTGATCGAGCCGATCGGATTCCAGCAGCAGTTCGTGGCCACGCGTCCCCGGACGGGCCACGAGCCCGAGGGTGGGCGGTGACGATGACGGGGACAGCGGGAAGAGGGGCGTGACGATGACGGGGACAGCGGGAAGAGGGGCGTGACGATGACGGGGACGGCGGGAAGGGGGAGACAGCGGTGATGGACGATGTGGATCTGATCGTCGAGGGGTGGTTCGTCGTGACCATGAACGAGACCCGCGACATCATTCGGGACGGCGCAGTGGCCGTGAAGGGCCCAGACATCGTGGCCGTGGGCAAGGCCGAAGACCTCAGGGCCCGCTACCGGGCGGGCGAGATCCTGGGTGGCGACCGATTCGTCGTCACCCCGGGCCTGGTCAACGGCCACATCCATGTCACCGGTGAACCCCTCACGAGAGGCTACGTGCCCGACGACACTCCCTTTGAGGAGAACGTCTTCGTCTGGCTGTGTCCCCTGTACTCGGTGTTCACCGAGGCCGAGGAGAGGCTCTCGGCCCAGTTGGCGGCCGTCGAGATGCTCAAGAGCGGCACCACGACCTTCCTGGAGGCCGGCACCATCAGGTTCCTCGACACCGTCATCGACGGGCTTACCGAGGTCGGTATCCGGGGCCGGGTGGGCAACTGGATATGGGATCTTCCCCCTGAACCCGACGTGTACCGCCAGGACACCGAGACGGCCATCGCCCGGCTGCAGGGTCAGCTCGAGGACCACGCCGTGGCACCGGGGGAGCTGATGGGCGCCTGGTCCACCCTTGTGGGGCACA
Organism: Acidimicrobiales bacterium; assembly: GCA_011051915.1. Taxonomy (GTDB): domain Bacteria; phylum Actinomycetota; class Acidimicrobiia; order Acidimicrobiales; family Poriferisodalaceae; genus DRKF01. Next base: position 3,249 of record DRKF01000012.1, read on the forward strand.
CGACCTGTTCCGATCCCTTGTGGCTCGCGGCCCGCGAACTGGCCACCGAACACGGTGTCGGCATGAGCTTCCACATGTCTCCGGCCCGCCTCGACCCCGACGGTTTCACCGCCGAGTTCGGCCAGCGTCCCTTCGTCCATCTGGCCGAGTTGGGGATCCTCGGTCCCGACGTGGCCGCCACCCACTGTGTGCAGGTGGATCGTGGGGAGATCGAGGCGATCGCGGCGACAGGAACGCACGTGGCCCACTGTCCCACCACCGCTCTGAAGGTGGCCTACGGCGTCACCCAGGTGGGTCGGATGCCCGAGATGGTGATGGCCGGGATCAACCTGTCGATAGGAACCGACGGCAACAACGCCTCGAACCACTCCGATCTCATGAAAGCCGCCTACCTGGTGGCGGGACTGTTCAAGGACGCCCGTCAGGATCCGCAGATGTTCCCGGCGGAGAAGGCCTACGAGATGGCGACACTGGGTGGGGCGGCGGCCATGGGCATGGGCGACCACATCGGGTCCCTCGAGGTCGGGAAGAGGGCCGATCTGGTGCTCCACGACACCGACCGACCCGAGTGGCGGCCACTGCTGAACGTGATGAACCAACTGGTGTGGTCCGCCGATGGGCGCGGGGTCCACACCGTGATCGTGAACGGCCGGAAGCTGGTGACCGAGGGGCGCATGGTCACCGTCGACGAGGACGATCTGTACCGTCGGGCCCAGGCCATGGGGGAGCAGATCGTGACCCGCTCAGGCCTGCCCGACAAGGCCAAGTACCCAATCTGGTGAGATTTCCGGGCGGCACCCGTCGGTGGGGTGTCGCGTGAGCGTCGGACCGGTCAGCTCCAGAGGGTCGCGTGAGCGTCGGACCGGTCAGCTCCAGAGGGTCGCGTGAGCGTCGGACCGGTCAGCTCCAGAGGGTCACGTGCACACTGGGCCGAAAGTGTCCGATGTTGGCCCCCGATCCGGTGAGCATGGCCTGGGTGGCCCGGGGGGTGGTGATGAACCTCATGAGCTCCGATGCCACCGCTGATGTCTGGGTGGGGTGCAGGGTGGTGGCGGTCCAGACCCCGGCCATGGCTCCGCCGGGGACCGGAACACGAACCAGCCGGCCTTCGGTCAGATCGGTCCGGGCCTGGGCTTCGAGAACCACGCCTATGCCGGCCCCGACGCGGGTCTCGGCCAGGGCCGCGGCGTGGCTCTGGAAGATCATCTGACTGCGTTCGGGCACCTTGAAGCGGCGCAGCAGGCGGGTGGTGACTCCCCTCGGTTCCACGGCCGAGGGCCCCAGCAGCCAGGACTGGGAGCGTAGCGAGGCGGGGTTGGCCTTCCCCAGGGCCAGGGGATGCCCGGGCCCGACGACCACCAGCAGCTGGTACTTGAGGAACTCCTTGGCCCGCAGCGGGGCGGGTGGAGTCCCCCTCCCCGGTCCGATGGTGACATCGGCTCTCCGTCCGGCCAGGAGTTCTTCGAAGCTGTCGCTTCCGTGCACACTCAGCTCCACCTCGAGATCGTCGGCCCTCTCGGTGAACAGCTCGATCAGTCCGGGCGCCGATGCCTCGGCGAAAAGGCTGCTGGCCGCCACTCTCAGGACTCTCCGACCCTGGGCCGCGGCCTGTACCTCCTGGCGGGTCCGATCGGCCAGCCCCAGCATTTCCACAGCCCGTGTCGCCAACCGGAGACCGCCCGGGGTGAAGGAGAGACCGTTCGCGGACCGACGGTAGAGAGGGTCGTCGAGTTCCTTGCGCAGGGCGGCGGTGTGGGAGGAGATGGCGGCCTCGCTGACCCCGAGTTCGGCCGCGGCCTTGCGAGCCGAGCCGTGACGGGCGATGGCGGCGAACGCCCGGAGCTGAGCGGGTGTCATGGCCAAAGCGTTGCCCACCGGGGCGCTCACGGCAACATCGGGGTTCTCCGCACCGGAGCCTCCACGGCAACATCGGGCTCGTCCCACGGAAGCACCCGCATCGGTGTCGACCGTTCGTGGGGGACCGCACGGGTGTAGCCCGATCGGGGTCCGATCCCCGTGGTTCTGCCTTTCCGGCGGGGCGTGCGGGGAGGCAAGTTAACCATGGGGTTAAGTCCGCCTTGACCGTGGGACGCGGATCTGGGCAGATGGGCCGTGAGGTTGCCGAATCCGTGGACGGTCGGGGTCCGGGACGGAGCCGACACCTCTACTTCAGCCGACAACAGAGGGGGACGGGGATGCAGGTACCTGCGCCGTTCGAGTACGAACGGGCCACGAGCGTCGAACAGGCAATTGCCCTCCGGGAGAGACTCGGTCCCGAGGCCCGGTTCATCGCGGGAGGGCACAGTCTCCTGCCGATGATGAAGCTCCGGTTGGCCAACCCGGAGTACCTCATAGACATCAACGACTGTGAGGAGCTGTTCTACATCCGCGAGACGGGCGACGATGTCCGCATCGGGGCCATGACCCGCCACCGCGATCTGCTCGACTCGGAGCTGTTGGCGGAGTACTTCCCGATATTCCGCGATGCGGAGAGGGTCATCGCCGATCCGGTGGTCCGCAACCGGGGAACGTTGGGCGGCTCGCTCTGTCAGGCCGATCCGTCGGAGGATCTGTCGGCCGTGTGCACGACCCTCGACGCCAGTTGCGTGATCCGCAGCACGACGGGGGAGAGGGTCGTCTCCATGGCGGAGTTCCACGTCGGTCCCTACGAGACCGCGGTCGGTGACGGCGAGATGCTCACCGAGATTCGGATACCGCTCCGGATGGGAGGGGGCAGCGCCTATGAGAAGGTGGAGCGACGGGCCGGTGACTGGGCCGTGGTCTCCTCGGGAGCGGCGGTCTGGCTCGACGGTGACACGATCACCTCCGGCCGGGTCGGACTGGCCGCCGTGGGGCCCA
>DRKF01000013.1 GCA_011051915.1 Acidimicrobiales bacterium
ACTCGACCATCAAGACCCTGACGCCGTCGTGGGAGGCCAGTTCCCATCCGTGGCCCAGGGGTGTGGGCCGAACCGGACCATCGGGCTCGGTGACCGAAATGGGGCCGGCTTCGGGATTCCCGGATTCCAACCAGTTGGGCCGGCGGCCGAAACGTGCGACAGCCGTCGTGGGAACCTCGGTGCCGGTGTCCACCCGGGCCGCCCCCGGGGGAATCAGGGTGTAGCTCCCCGAAGGCGAAACGACTCCGGAGAAGTGGAGTTCCCCCTCCAGTACGAAGTAGCCCTCGGCGATGTCTACGGCCGGACTGCCGGGCCGACGGAACCCGGGAGGGAAGACCACCGCCATCCAGTAGGGCCCCTCCGGGTCGCCTCCGAGAAACTCGAGCCCAACGTCCAGATTGGCTCCCGGCAGTCTGTGGGCCATGAGTTCGGACGGGTCGAAGATGTGATCCACGCCGGTCATCATGCCCGGACGTCCACCGTGGGGGAAGCCGTTCCGGCGGCACCCGACTCAAGGGAGGTCGGGCACGGCGATGTTGACTCCGGTCCCGGGGGAGCCGAGGGCCAGATGGTTCCCCACCAGGTCGATGGTGGTGACGAAGGGCCAGGGCAGTCCCGAGTTGGCGGAGGTCCAGGTCTCGCCCCCGTCGCGGCTGATCTCCAGACCCCCCGACTCGGGGTCGTACCCACCGGACTCGTAGGCGGAGGAGGACGCCAGCAGGAGAACTTCGGGCCGGGCGGGATCCAGGGCCAGGTCACGGAAGTACGGACCCTGCCGCAGCATCTGCCAGGTGTTCCCGCCGTCGTCGGAGGTGAACAGGCCTCCATCCGGACCCAGCACCACCACCCAGATGCGGCCGTCGACGTCGGTCTCGATGTCGACGACACCGGCCCAGTCGACCTCCCACGGCGGGCCGCTCACGTCCCCTCCGAAGCCGTTCGGGCCCAGGGGACCCGGCTGGTCGAGACGTGCCCCACCGCCGTCGTCGTCGAGGACCCACAGTCCGGCCTCGCCACCCGCGTAGGCGGCGCCGTCAGCGGTCACGTGGGTGGTTCGACACCCGCCGCACTCCAGGGCCCGGCTCCAGGAGCGCCCGTCGTCGTCGCTGGAGAACACATCGCCGTCGACGGTGACGTAGAGGGTGCGGTCGTCGGACGGGCTGGTCGGATCCAGGGAGAGACCCAGGACCGCGGCGGCGGACGGGAGCCCGTCGGTCACCTCCCAGGATTCGACCGCACCGCGACCGTCGGATCGAACCACCACGCCGGGTGAGTCCCAGTCGGGACCCATCGCCGCCCAGACCACGTCGGGCCGCTCGGGGTCGGGGAGAACGGTTCCGGTGAAGCCTCCACTGCCCTCCCAGTCCCCGGTCAACTCCGGCACGTTGCAGTTCTGCCACGAGCCGCCCCCGTCCTCGCTGCGCCAGCAGCCCAGATCCCAGTATCCGGCGTAGATCAGGTCCGGGTCCGCCGGGCTCTGGGCGACGTCGGCCACGACCACATTGTCGAATCCCCGCGATCTCCACCGATCCGGTCCGACCTCGTCGGTGAACAGGGGCTCGAAGGTCCGGCCGCCGTCCTGGGTGCCGAAGATCCACTGGGAGTTGACGAGATAGGCGCGGTTCCCGTCGACGAGGTCGAACCCGAGACTGGGGACAGGGCCGTCGAAGCCGCCGAGGTGGGCCCAGTAGGCGGACGTCCAACCGCTGGGCCAGTCGGTCACGTCGCCGACCCGCACAAAGGACCCCCCGGAGTCGGTCGACTCCCACACCCCCTCGCGCTCGTCCCAGGGGAACTGGGCCTCGGGTTGTATGAGGCGCAGGGTGCCGGTCTGGTCGATCGGGGCCCAGATGACCCCACCCAGCGGATACCAGTCCCGAAAGGCCTCGCCGCCGAAGGACACGAGGAGCCGGCCCGGGTCGTCGGGCGCCTCGGGGTCGGCGGTCGTGATCCACACGGTGTCGGAGTTGTGGTCCAGGAAGACATCGGTCACGGGACCGGCCTCGGGAGCCAGGCGACGCCAGGTCCCGCCACCGTCCTCGCTCAGGTAGGCCTCCGCCGGTCCGGAGGTGAACCTGCCGTCGCCGGTGAGGGCCGCTACCCGGTCGTCGGTCACCCGGTCGATCTGGATCTTGCGCACGAAACGTCCGGGAGGAAGGTCGGAGGTGGGAAGCCAGGTGTCGCCTCCGTCATCGCTCACCAGAATCGAACCCTCGGGGGAGTCGTACGCGGGTTCCCATCCGGCGTAGACCCTGCGACCGTCGGCGGCCACGGCGCTGATGTACCCGTCGGGCAGGATCCGCTGAAACGTGACCCCGGCATCGGTGGAGCGGAACAGGCCGCCGTCCGCCCCGGCGAAGGCGATCTCGGGATCCTGCCGGTCGAACGCCACCGAGGAGATGTGGGTTGTGTCGATTCCCCGACCCGGTCCCACGGTTTCCCAGGACTCCCCGTAGTCACGGCTCAGGGTCACCCCCGACAGGTCGCTACCGGCCATGAGTGTTCCTGCTCCGTTGGCTGCCACCGACGAATAGGCACCACCGCCGCCCGGGTTGGTGGGGATCCAGAGCGGGTCGGTCTCCACCCAGAATCCGTCGGGGCCCTCCTCCGGTGTGGCGGCGGGAGTGTCGGGCTCCGAGGCGGGAACCCCGGGCTCGGTGGCCGACGTCGGTACCGGGGCGGTGCTCGCAGGCGTTGCGGGGGAGGTCGTGTCACTCCCCGACGAGCAGGCCGTGGCGAGCAGGACTCCCACCGTGAACAGGAGGAATCGGGTTCGACGTGAGCCCGACGGGCGGGGCAGGGCGCAGGGATCCACGAGACCAGAGTGCCAGGGTGTCGATGAAGGCCGGGTGAACCGGGCACCGTCCTCCCCCGGTGGGAGACCGGGATCGCCCGTCAGGAGGACGACAGCGTCGGCTTCCGATGGGAGCATCGACCCATGACAAAGAGCAACAGTAGGGCGAACGCTCTGGAGGTCGAGGGGCTGATCAAGTCCTACGGCGACCGGAGGGTAGTGGATGAGGTGGACCTGGAGATCCGGGCGGGGGAGATCTTCTGTCTCCTGGGACCGAACGGGGCCGGAAAGACCACCACGGTGGAGATTCTCGAGGGCTACCGCGAACGAGACGGCGGTCGGGTCTCGGTACTCGGACTGGACCCCGGAGGGCGCCCCCTGCAGCTGCGGACCCGGGTCGGAATCGTCCTGCAGACGACGGGGTCGTTCGAACGGCTCACGGTGGCCGAGACCGTCGCCCAGTTCGCCGGGTTCTACCCGAACCCCCTGCCGACGGAGGAGGCGTTGTCGTTGGTCGATCTCGTCGAGAGCTCCGACAAGTTGTCGGGCGATCTGTCGGGGGGCCAGCGCCGACGACTGGACGTGGCCTGTGGTCTGGTGGGCCGGCCCGAGCTGCTCTTCCTGGACGAACCCACGACCGGGCTGGACCCGGAGGCCCGCCGCCGCATGTGGAGTGTCCTCGAGGGTCTGCGTACCCAGGGTGTCACGGTACTGCTGACCACCCACTACATGGACGAGGCCGCCCACCTGGCCGATCGGGTGTCGGTTCTGGTGCAGGGGAGGGTCGTCGCCCGGGGAACACCGGAGACCCTCGCACCCCCGGAGCCGATTCTGTCCGTCGTGGAACTCCAGTTGGATTCACCGGACCTGTCGGTGGCCGAGCTGAGCCGTCTGGTGGGGGAGGAGGTGGTCCCCGACGCCGAGGGCTGGGTCCGGATTCCCAGCGAGGAACCGACGGGGCTGATACTCCGGCTGGCGGAGTGGGTCCGCTCCTCGGGACGTTCGGAAGTTCCGGGCCTGGCGGTCCAGCGCCCCTCGCTGGAGGATGTCTACCTGGCCCTGGTCGAACACCACGGTCGTCGGATCGAGGTGCTGTCATGACCGCCACCGTCGATCCGAACTGGACTCCCTCTGTCCTCGCCGTGGGCTTGACCCGCTACCGCCTCGAGCTCAAGACCTTCCTCCGCAATCGGGAGGAGGTCATGTTCACCCTGGCCTTCCCCCTGATCCTGTTGCTGCTCTTCGGCGTGGGGCTCAACGGTGAGATCGAGTCGACGGGAGTCGATTTCGTCCAGTACTTCCTGGCGGGGATGATCGCGTCCTCCGCCGTCAGCGCCGGGTTCATCAGCCTCAGTCAGCAGGTGGCCATCGAACAGCACGACGGCACGCTCAAGCGCCTGGCGGGGACCCCCATGTCGCCGGTCTCCTACTTCATCGGCAAGACCGGTGTGGTCATCACCGCGGCGGCGGCCCAGATGGTGCTGTTGTTCGTGGTCGGGGTGCTGTTCTACGGGGTCGACCTCCCCCGCGACGGCTTCGGCTGGATGACCCTCGGCTGGGTGATGGTCCTGGGACTGGCGGCCAGCTCCTTCCTGGGGATCTCGATCACCCGCCTGGTCGACGACCCTCGGGCGGCGGCGGCCGTGGCCCAACCCCCGGCCCTGGTTCTGCAGTTCATCTCCGGCGTGTTCTTCCTCTTCAGCGGACTACCGGTCTGGCTGCAGAACGTGGCCTCGCTGTTTCCCCTCAGGTGGATGACCCTGGGGCTGCGATCCGTCCTTCTGCCCGATGCCTTCGAGGCGGCGGAGACGGCGGGGAGCTGGCAGCGCCCCAAGGTGTTCGTGGTGCTGATGATCTGGACCGTCGGGGCCGGGATCCTGGCTCACCGGACCTTCCGCTGGTCCAGCCGGGACGAGTGAGGTCGGGCCCCGACCGCCCGCACCGGAGCCTCACCGTGATTTAGTACCCAAATGACTGGCCCAGTACAATTGGTTGTACATAGGGGCCGTCGGTTGGGGCCGAGCGGCACCGTAGAAAGGAGATGTCAATGAGACATCGGGCGAAAGTGCTCCTCGTTTCGGTGGTGGTACTGGTGGCGTCGGTGGTGGTCCCTGCGACAGGAGCGGCAGCGGCCACATGCGCCGAGATCGGGCACAAGGTGTTCGTGGGGGATTCCGACTACGCCCCCAACCTCGATGCTGACGGTGACGGGGTCGGGTGCGAGTCCTTCCCCGATACGAGTCGACCCACCTACGACTCCACAACGGGGACGGGGGCGGGCTACTGGATGATCGACGAGATCGGTCGGTTGTACCCCTTCGGTGATGCGCAACGATCCGGAGACCCCGGAGAGCCCCTGGGCTCGCTGGGGCCCGATGCCAACAGCGCCACGGCGCGGGTGGTGAAGGTCGTCTCGTCGTCGGACGGGAGCGGCTACTGGGTTCTGGACGACAGCGGCACGGTCCACGCCTACGGGGTTCCCCAGCTCGGGAGCGTCGACATGGCGACCCTCGATGCCGACGAGAAGCCGTCGACCATGTCCCCCACCCCGGGGGACGACGGCTACTGGGTGTTCACCTCGAAGGGAAGGGTCCTGACGTTCGGTACTGCCACACCCATGGGCGATCTGACCGCGTTCACCCTGGACGGCCCGATCATCGACTCGGTCGCCCTGCCCGACGGGTCCGGCTACTACATGCTGGGCTCCGACGGCGGGGTGTTCGCCTTCGGCAATGCCAAGTTCTGGGGGTCGGTGCCACAGGTCCTGCCCGGGGTGATGCTCGATTGCCCCGTCGGAGGGATCGTTCCCACCTCGACTCTCCAGGGTTACTGGATGGTGGCCTGCGACGGCGGGGTGTTCGCGTTCGGTGACGCCGGGTTCCGGGGATCTCTCCCGGGTCTGGGCGTCACCCCCGTACAGCCGGTGGTCGGCATGGTCCGCAACGGCTCGGGCTACCTGATGGTCGCCTCCGACGGGGGGATCTTCAACTTCTCCGACCAGCCCTTCGTGGGCTCACTCGGAGGGTTGCAGGTCCCGAGTCCGATCGTCAGCGTGGCCGTTCTGCCCGGGGCCTAGAACGCTGCGGAACAGACTGCGGTGGGTCAGGGATGGCTGGGATCGTTGGTGATCCCGGCCTCCACCTGGCGGCTGCGGATGTAGGCGATGATCTGGGCCACGTCGTCACGGCTGAGGCCCTCCACGGGGGGCATCGGGCCGAAGTTCCAGTGGTGGGGGGTCACACCGTTGGCGGCTGCGGACTGAAATGCCTCGTCGCCGTGGTGATTGGGGGCGTAGGTCGCGATGAGGAAAGGCGGACCCGAATCGGTTCCGTTGAGATCCACTCCGTGACACTGGGCGCAGTTGGCCCGAAAGAGGGTTTCCCCAGCCGAGAGGCTCGCGACATCGACGGGTTCGGTGGCCTGTCCTTCGTCGTCTCCCCCTGTGAGGAGGATCACCACGACCGCCACCGCCGCCACCAGGGCCAGGAGTGAACCGGCGATCACCCGGGAGCGGCGGTTCGACGGTTGCGGCGCCCGGGACGCTCGGGCCCTGCGGGCCTTGGCTCTTCTGTTGTTCCCGGAGGCTCTGCCGGATCTCGCCGATCCGGTCTTCCTGGCGGCCTTGCGAGCCATGTCGTGCTCCGTTCCGACTACGCGGTTCGAGGGTCTCGAGAGCTGAGAAGTCAACTACAAACTGTAGTACTTATCAATTCCGAGATCCGAGTCGCGAGGACCGATCGCAGCCCCCGAGACGAGTGCCGACGGCGGGAGCGACAGGGACGGTTTCTCCTCGCCTTCCCGGGGATGGGACCATCTCGGTCAGCGACCAACAGGGGGTGAACGTGGCTGAGGCCATCGGACTGAATGACCTGGCCGAGGCGGCCTGGCGGGGTGAGCTGGATCTGGTGCACGAGCACCATCCGGTCCATCGGGGCTATCAGGGGAGCGAGGAGATCCTGCCCGGGGTTCTGGCGTCCAAGGGCCTGGCGGGGATCTACGTGATCGACACCGGCGACGGTCTGGTCCTGCTGGACGGCGGAACGATCCTCGACTCCGATGCCGTGTTCGAGGCGGTCCGGTCCTGGCGGCCCGACCTGCCGCTGAGAGCGGTGGTGTTCTCCCACCACCACATCGACCACATCTACTCGACCGGGCCCTTCGAAGCCGAGGCCGCAGAGAGGGGTTGGGCCCCACCTACGGTGTACGGCCACGAGCTGATGCCCGATCACTTCGATCGCTACCGGCGGACCCTCGGCTGGAACACCGCCATCAACAAGAGGCAGTTCGCCATCCACGCCCCGAACTTCCGGTGGCCCTCGGAGTACCGCTATCCCGATGTGACCTTCGGCGACGGGCTGAGCCTCCGGGTCGGGGACCTGAGCTTCGAGATGCACCACGCCCGGGGCGAGACCGACGACCACGTGTGGACGTGGATCCCCCAGCGGCGGATTCTCCACACCGGCGACCTGTTCATCTACGCCGTGCCCAACGCGGGCAACCCCCAGAAGGTCCAGCGCTACGTCTCGGACTGGGCCGCGGCCCTCAGGGAGATGGCTGCGCTGGAACCGGACGTACTGCTGCCCGGCCACGGCCTCCCGATCCACGGCCGGGACCGCATCGTCACCGCCCTGTCCGACACCGCCGCCCTGCTGGAGAGCATCGAGTCGCAGACCCTGGCCCTCATGAACCGGGGGCTCACCCTCGACCAGGTGATCCACTCCGTGGAGATTCCCGGGGAACTGCTGGCCAAGCCCTATCTCCAGCCGGTGTACGACCACCCCCAGTTCCTGGTGAGGATGGTGTGGCGTCGCTACGGCGGCTGGTGGGACGGTGAGCCCGACAACCTCCTGCCGGCCCCGAGGGATCAGCAGGCCATCGAGTGGGTGAACCTGGCCGGAGGGGTGGAGGCCGTGCTGGAGCGCACCCGGGAACTGGTCGCCTCCGGTGACCTGCGGATGGCCTGCCACCTGGTGGAGGCGGCGACGATGGCCGCACCCGACGACGAGGATGTCCACCGACTTCGCAGCGAGGTCTACGGGGCCCGCTCGCAGGAGCAGATGTCCTCGATGGCCCGAAACATCCTCAATCACGCCGCCCTGGCCAGCCAGGAGGGCCTACGGGACCTCGCCGCCTCTCCGGCCTATACGTGAGGGCCTTCCATGCCGGATCCCGAGACGTGATCGAGCCCCCGGGACGGCGCCGGGTCAGCTCCTCAGATCGAAGCTGATCCTCACCGCGCCGCGGATCCCGGCCTGGGCGGCGTGCTCTATGGCCGCCTCGTACCGGTCGAGGGGATAGGTCGCGGTGGTCAGGCGGCCCAGATCGAGCTGCTGGACCAGATCCAGCGCCAGGTCGAAGGTGTGTACGTCGCGGTCGTGGACGTGCTCGGTGCCGTAGCAGTAGGCGCCCACCAGTTCGGTCTCCCGATGCCACAGGGGGGCGAGATCGAGGTTCACCCGGGCGGGCATACCCAGCATCACCACCCGCCCCCGGGGGCGGGTCAGATTGATGGCGTCGGTGATGGTGGCCGACGAACCGACGGCGTCGACACAGGCATCCACCCCGGCGGAGACCGAGTCCCCGATGACCCGGGCCCCGGTGAAGCGGCGTACGGCTCTCACGATCTCCTCGGGCCCGACCACCTCGTCGGCCCCGGCCATGCGGGCCAGCATCCGCTGGTGGGGGTAGCGGGCGGCGACCACGATCCGCTCCACGCCGCAGACGTGCCTCAGTCCGGCCACCGCGGCCAGGCCCATCATTCCCGCACCGATCACCACCACCGTGCTCTGGGGACCGGCGCCGGTCCTCAGAGCGGCGTGAATCCCCGCCGCCGTCGGCTCCACCACCACCGCGGCCTCGTCGGACATCGTGGTGGGAGCGAGGTGGAGCTGGGATTCATGGGCCACGAGACTCTCCGACCATCCCCCTCCGGTGTCGGCGCACGACCCGATCTGGAGACCCGGTTCGAGGGGACCGGTGACGAGATGGCCGTAGTCGAAGCCGTCGGC
>DRKF01000014.1 GCA_011051915.1 Acidimicrobiales bacterium
GGGGTGAGACGGTGTCGTTGAACCGCAAGGAGTTCGACCTGCTGGCCTACCTGGCGTCGCGTGCCGGCGAGGTCGTCAGCCGTCAGGAGTTGTACGCCGAGGTCTGGCGCCAGCCCTACGGTGGGGCCGACAAGACCATCGACGTCCATCTCTCGTGGCTGAGGCGCAAGCTCGGCGAGACGGCGGCCGAACCCCGCTACCTCCACACCGTGCGAGGGGTGGGGATCAAGCTCGTAGATCCGCAGTGAGGTCGCGGTGAGGCGCCGTCTCATCGGAGTGTTCGTGGCCGTGTCGACCATGGTGGCCCTGGCCTTCGTGATCCCCCTGGCGTTCCTGGTCCGGGCCACGGCGGAGGACCGGGCCATGGACGCCGCCCGGGCCGACACCGTGGCGGTCATACCGGTCCTGGTGTCGGGTGGGTCCCGGGCCCAGATCGAGTCGGCGCTGGGCGCCACCGCCAGCGGCCGGGAAGGTCGGATGACGGTCGTGACCTCGCAGGGGTGGCTCATAGGTCCGGCCCTGGAGGGATCCTCCCGCATGGATGCGGCCCTCACCACCGGGCAGTCCGGCATCGGCCGCTTCGGCAGCGGGGTCGAGGTGGTCGCCGCGGTGGCCACCGGCCCCGACGAGTTGTCGGCGGTGAGGGTGTTCGTCCCCGAGTCGGATCTGCACCGCGGCCAGTGGAAGTCGTGGGCCGCACTCGGAGGGGTGGCGGTGATCCTCGTCGGTATCTCGGTCGTGGTGGCCGATCGCCTGGCGCGGAGCGTGACCCGCCCGGCCCAGAGTCTGGTGACCGCGGCCCGGAGCCTCGGGGAGGGCGATCTCGATCAGAGGGTGTCGGTTGAGGGCCCGCCCGAGCTCGGCGAGCTGGCCGGGGTGTTCAACAATCTCGGCGACAGGGTCAGATCGATGCTGGAGAGTGAGAGGGAGCTGGTGGCCGACCTGTCCCACCGCCTCCGGACGCCGCTGACCAAGCTCCGGCTGCGGATCGATCAGGTGGACGATCCGGATCTCCGCTCCGAACTGGAGGCCGACCTGGCCGGTATGGCGGCCGAACTCGACGGCCTCATCACCGAGGCCCGCAGTTCCCTGCAGGATCGCTCCTCGGGAGCGCCTTCACGCCAGTGTGACGCTGTTCCGGTGGTGGCCGACCGAGCCGGGTTCTGGCGGGTCCTGGCCGAGGACCAGAAGCGCGACATGCGCCTCGAGATCGCCGAGGAGCCGGTTCCCGTAGCGGTGTCGGAAGGCGACCTGGCCGCGGCCCTGGACGTCCTGCTGGAGAACGTGTTCAGCCACACCGATGAGGGGGTTCCCCTGGCGGTGGGTCTGGCGGTCGAGGGGGACGAGGTGCGAATCAGGGTGTCCGACGGCGGCCGAGGGGTCGGCGCCGACCGGGTCGAGCGGGGCACCAGCGGGGCCGGGTCCACCGGGCTGGGTCTGGACATAGCCCGGCGAACGGCCGAGACGGCCGGAGGCCGCCTGGAGGTCAGCGTGGCGGCTCTGGGTGGGGCCGAGATCACTCTGGTGCTGCCGCGGCCAGCGTCGCCATCACCGGGGTGAGGGAGCGTCCCGAGCGTCGAAAGCGGTAGAGGCAGGCCAGCCGGAACCACGTGTGCAGCTCCGCCGCCGCGAGCCGGGCCTCGTCGAGAGGACCGAACCGCCGGTAGTGGCCGTGGAGCTCCCGGGCCAGGATCCGGGCGGTGGCCACGGAACCTCCGGCCTGAAGGGCCCTGAGGCCGAGATGGACACCGAGGTTCGCCACGTCGTCCTCGGCGGTCCCCACCGCGACGCCGTCCAGATCCACCAGTCCCACCGTCGGGCCACAGGGATCGATCAGGATGTTCTTGTCGTGCAGGTCGCCATGGGTGAGGGCGGGCGGGGCCGGGGGAAGCGGTGGCAGGGACCGGGCGATCCGTTGGAGTCGGTGGGCCGCCTCGGGCTCGGCCCGGGCCACGGTCGCCACCCAGTCGGCAGGGTCGTGGCCGGCCGGGAGGTTGGGAGCACCGGATGTCGGGCTCCGGTGGAAACGGGCCAGTGCCCGGGCCACGTGGAAGAGGATCGGCTCCTTGTCGAGCAGGGTTCCGGGTTCGGGGTTTCCCCGGATCAGTTCGTGCAGGGAGACTCCGCCGACCCGGCTCAGCCGGATGATTCCGACATCGGCGGTCCCCACCACCCGGGGAAGCACCGGACCTTCGGGGGCGGAGACGGTCAGCCGGTGAGCCGCCACCACCGCGGCCAGTCTCCGGGGCCGAACGACCTTGACGAACCCGTCGCCGACGGCCAGTACGGCCCTACGGTTGACGCGGTACCCCAGCAGCCTGCCTTCGCCCAGGACTGACCCGAGGCCGGGCAGGCGGGGATCGTCGGCGGGGTCGGCGATGGTGAGCGACCCGGTCTCGGGGTTGTGGGCCCAGTGGCGTTCTCCGTCGGTGGCGGTCCACTCACCCCTCAGTCGGGGATAGAGGGTGTGGATGCCGGGCCCGGACCCGGTGATACCTCCCATGACCTCGATGCCGGTGCCGACGCCGATGCCGGTGCCGATGCCGATGCCGGTGCCGGTGCCGGGGGTCATCGCAGCTCCGCCAGGGCCGATTCCAGAGCCTGCGGCGCGGACCGAAGTCGGTCCGTGCGTCGTCTGCGGACGATCCTGAGGGCCCTCTCCACCATGGCCGTGGCCGTGTACCACGCCAGGTCGGCGTGGTTCCCTCCGGTCCGGCGGCATCGGGTCAGGTAGGCCTCGGTCACCGCCCGGGCTCTCTCCCGTGCATCGTCGGTGGCGGCGAAACCGGTCAGCCACCCGAGATCGAGCAGTGGCGAACCCGCGGCCACCCTCTCCAGATCGATGAGGTGCACAGCGTCGCCGTCCACGAGGATGTTCCCCCCGTGGAAGTCGCCGTGCACCATGTGGGGATTCTCGGGGTCGGAGGGAATTCGACTCCGCAGAACGCGCCTCAGCTCCCCGACCAGCCCCGAGACCCCGGGCAGGCTCCGGTCCAGGTGGTCGAGTCCCTCCTCGATCCGGGTCAGGTCGTCCCCGGGACGCCGCCGGACGGTGTCGGGACCGGCGGGTACGGAGTGCAGGGCTTCCAGGGCGCCGGCCACCGGACCGTTCGGGGTCCCGGCCTCGGGGGGAAGGTTCCGCCACTCGATCCCGGGAACGAACCGGGTGATGCCGACACGACCCTCACCGGTCACCGTCAGCGGCTCGGGTGTGGGAACCCCCCGGGCGATCAGCCGGGCCGAGAGCCGGTTCATGGCCACGGCCTCGGGTGAGGTGGAGTACCGCAGCAGGACCGGAGGGAGCTCGGCGGCTGCGGTGGCCGGATCGATGCGGACCACCACCCGGCGCTCGGGGTTGTAGCGGAGAACCTCCACCCGGGTTCTCGAGCCCGAGAGGCATCCGCCGGGGGGCACCACCCCTTCCCCGGGTACGAGGACCCGCTTCAGCTTGCGGGGGTCGCTGTACCAGCGCAGGTGTCGGAGTCGGTCGTCGTTCGGGAACTCGTGCAGGATCGTGTTGCCGTCGAGGGCGATCGTGCCCACCCTCAGCGTCCCCGGTCGGGGTCTCAGGGAGAGTGACTTGGCCAGGGCGACGGCGGAACGAGCCGGGTCGGCGTACCACCGGATGTAGCCCCGGGTCCTCCGACCGCCGGTCGTCGTGAAGCTGCAGCCCACCACGGCGGATTCCCCGGGCTTGTGTCGCAGGTACTCGGGGTGGGCCTCGCTCACTTTCAGACCCGCCCGCTTCATCAGCGACAGGACCCCCTCGGGTTCCATGAGGGTCTCGGGGCCGGTCGTGGTGCTCATCTACCCGACGCCCCGGCTCGAGATCGCACGGCTGCGGTGGTCTCGTCATGGAGAAGCTGGAGATTGGGGACCGGCGTGTTCCCGTGGTGGTGCGCTTCGAGGTTGTGGACCGGCGCGATCTCGTTGTGGAGCAGTTCGAGATGTATGTCGGGAGCGATCTCGGACAGCTCCCCGTGGTGGACCACCAGGGTGGTGCGACCGGCCGCGATGTTCCGGATGGCCCGGGCCA
>DRKF01000015.1 GCA_011051915.1 Acidimicrobiales bacterium
TCCCCCCACCCAGGATGATCCTCCGGCGTACCGCGGCCGAGGAGGTGTCGATGAACAACACGACCAGAATGGTGAACAGAAGGACCGTTCCCGCCTTGTCGAACTGGCGGAAGTTGAGCTGGTTTATCAGCTCGGAGCCGACTCCACCGGCGCCGATCACACCCATCACCGCCGAGGCCCTCACGTTGATCTCGAAGCGGAACAGCCAGTAGGCCACGATCGTCGGCAGCACCTGGGGCAGCACGCCCCAGCGGATGGCCTCGATCCGGTTGCCGCCGGCGGCCTGGGCCGCCTCGGCCGGTCCGGAGTCGATGCTCTCGATGGCCTCCGTGGACAGCTTGCCCAGGGTCCCCACCGAGTGCAGGCCGATGGCCAGGGTTCCCGTCCAGGCCCCGAGCCCGGTGATCGGCAGGAGAAGGACGGCCAGAATCAGCTCGGGAAACGACCTGATGACGTTGAAGAGCTGACGGATGGGCAGTTGCAGCCACCGCGGAGCGGTGTTCTCCGCCCCCATAAACGCCAGGGGAAGGGAGATCAGGGCGGCGATCATGGTGCCGACCCAGGCTATGTACACCGACTCCAGGACCTTGCCGAACACCCGGGAGACGAAGTCCCCCTCCATGTCCGGCGGAACGGTCAGCCGGAGGATCCCCCAGATGTCTCCTGGTGCCGTCCGCAGCCTCTCGACGGAGATGTCGAGGCTGGTGAAGGACCACACCGCACCGATGATGATCACCAGGGTCACCCCGTAGCGGAACACCAGCTTCGACCGGTCCATCCGCGGCCGGGAGACCACCTGTTCGGTCTCGCCCGATGAGGTCATACCAGCCTCCGCCGGATGGCGACGCTGATCTGCTCGAGGGTGAACACCACCACGAACAGCAGGATCACTATTCCCATGATCCGGTCGAACTGGAAGAACTGCCGCTGGGCCTCGAGCACCCGGCCGACGCCGCCGGCACCGACCAGTCCCAACACGACGGAGGCCCTGATGTTCAACTCGAACACGTAGAGGGCGTAGGCCACGTAGTTCGGGAGCACCTCGGGTAGGACTCCGACCTTGACCGAGGCGATATGGGTTCCCCCCGCCGCCTCGGCCGCCTCGAGTGGCCCGGGATCGGCGGCGTCGATCGTCTCGCTGAACAGCTTCACCATCACCGACAGGGAGAAGATGATCAGACCCAGGGTTCCGGCGAAGGCCCCTATCCCGATGGCGGTCACGAACAACTTCGCCCAGAACAGGTCCGGGATGGTCCGGATCAGGTTCATGATCGCCTTGGACCCGAAGTAGGTGTAGGAATTGTGACTCGTCAGGCGAGACATGGCGAACGACACCGGCAGGGCCAGCAGACAGCCGACGAGGGTGGCCAGGATCGCGATCTGGAAGGTCTCGATGAGGGGGTCGATGGCGTTGGCGAACACCCAGTCCCACTCCGGCGGCCAGAACTTCTCCCACAGGGGATTGGAGGGGAGGTCCTTGAGGCTGGTGAGGGAGAAGCCCACCCGGCGACCGGAGTAGAGGGTGAAGGCGATCACCGCCGCCGCCACCGCCCAGTACCACCACGGCCGTGGAGGCTTTCGAGGGGGTACGATCCGGCGGTCTCCCGCGGCAGTGCCGTCGGTGGGGGTCACTCGAGCTCCGCCCCCTCGTGCAGGAGGTCGTCGGGGGTGACCGCCCGGCCGTAGATCTCGCGGAAGGTCTCGTCGTCGACCTCCTCTATCGGC
Organism: Acidimicrobiales bacterium; assembly: GCA_011051915.1. Taxonomy (GTDB): domain Bacteria; phylum Actinomycetota; class Acidimicrobiia; order Acidimicrobiales; family Poriferisodalaceae; genus DRKF01. The sequence continues at coordinate 1,726 of DRKF01000015.1, forward strand.
CCGTCGAAGACGAGTTCGCCCGCCCTGAGGCCGATGATGCGACGCCCGTAGGTCCGGGCCAGGTCCAGGAAGTGGAGATTGACCAGGGTGGTGATGCCCAGGTCCTCGTTGATGGTCTGGAGATCGCCCATGACCTGGTGGGAGGTGACCGGGTCGAGGGCCGCGACCGGTTCGTCGGCCAGCACCACGGCGGGGTCCTGGGCCAGGGCCCGGGCGATACCGACCCTCTGCTGCTGGCCTCCGGACAGGTCCGAGGCCCGCACGTAGGCCTTCTCGAGGATGCCCACCCGGTCGAGGGCCAGAAACGCCCTCTCCTTGTCGGCCGCCGGCCACAGACCCAGGGTGGACCGCCACGCCGGTACATGGGCGAGGCGCCCCATGAGCACGTTGTTCAGCACGGTCGTGCGGGTGGCCAGGTTGAACGTCTGAAAGATCATGCCGATCTGTTTTCGGACGTCACGCAGCTTGCGCCCCTTGGCCCCCACCACCTCGGTTCCGTTGACCAGGATCGAGCCCTCGGTGGCCTTCACCAGGCCGTTCATGGCTCGAAGCATGGTGGACTTGCCGGCTCCGGAGAGCCCCACGATCACCACGAACTCGCCGTCCTCGATGGTGACGGTCAGGTTCTTCAGGGCCTTGACTCCGCCCCGATAGGTGACCGAGACATTCTTGAACTCGATCATCTGCTCTCCCCGGCGGCGTCGGGCCCCGCCCCAAGATGGGCACCTCCGGGGCGGGGCCGCTGCCGCGGCCCCGCCCCGGGGGTGTCCCAGGTTGACTGGTTGGCTGTCTAGAGGGGCTCGGTGATGCCGAGCTTCTCCGCCGCCTCGCGGACGATGTCGAAGTCACTCGGCTCGGCCCGGCGGATTCCCGTCCATCCGTAGATGGAGTCGAAGATCTCCTGGCCTTCATCGGTGTCGAGGTAGTCGGAGACCGCGGTGAAGATGGCCTCCTTCAACGAATCGGGGAGGTCGGCGTTGACGGCGACGACGTCGTTGGGGATCTCCTCGGTGATCCAGAACACGATGTTCTTCTCGCCCACGTCGGGGTTGGTCTTGCGGATGGTGCGACGGGCGTCGTCGAAGGAGAGCCCGATCTCGGCGTCGCCGTTGTAGACGGCGGTGACCGAGGAGTCGTGGCCTCCGGCGAACACGGGGTTGATGTCGGAGGTGGGATCGATTCCGAGGTTCAGGAGCTGCAGCGACGGGAACAGGTAGCCCGAGGTCGAGCTCTCGCTGGTGAAGGCGACGGTCTTGCCGGCCACCTGGGAGAGGTCTCCGATGCAGCTGTAACCCGGCGTGATCTCCGTGCCGTCGTCGGTGGCGTCACCGAACTCCTTGCCGTTGTCACCGAACTTGATCCCGATCTGGAGGGCGACGGCTTCGAGGGCGTCGACCTGGACGACCTGTCCGTTCTGGTTCTCCAGGGCGGTGCCCATGACCGGAGGTTCGGTGCAGATGTCGGGATTGTTGGTCATCCACTGTCCGTGGTAGGTGGCACTGCCGAAGCGGATCGACTGGATCAGCGGCTCGATGTTGTCGAACTGCTGGGTGGCCAGTACGAAGCCGAAGGGGCCGAAGGCTCCGAGGTCGGCCTGACCGGTTCCCATGGCGGTGACCAGCCCGGTGTAGTCGGTGGTGACGATGCCTTCGACCTTGATGCCCAGGGCGTTCTCCAGCACGTCGATGAAGGGCTGGATGTCGTCCTGGAGGGTCTCCTGCTCCTGGGAGGGAACGAA
>DRKF01000016.1 GCA_011051915.1 Acidimicrobiales bacterium
CGCTGGGCCGGTGGTTACCGCTCACCCCGACTCCACCGAAGGGGGCCCGGGAACTGGCCCCGGTGAGCGGACGGTTCAGGTTCACCACCCCGGCCCGGACGCCGGACAGGAAGGTCTGCCAGTCCGAGGCGTCGTCGGTGAGGATTCCGGCCGACAGCCCGAAACGGGTGTCGTTGGCGATCTCTGTGGCGTGGGCCAGCGACCGGTGCCTCAGCACCTGCAGCAGGGGACCGAAGTACTCCTCGTCAGGCAGGTCGGCCACCCCCTCGACGTCCAGCAGGCCGGGGCCCACGAAAGCCGGGCCCATCTCGAGGCGTCTCATGGGGACGATGGCACGGGCCCCCAGTGAGACCAGGCGGTCCTGGGCCGCCAGCAGACCCTCGGCCGCCCGGGCCGACACCAGGGGCCCCATGAACACCTCGCCGGAGGGATCCCCCACGGTGATCCGGGAAACGGCGCCGGCCAGGCGTTCGACGAACTCCTCGCCCCACGGCCCCTCGGGAACCACCAGACGGCGGGCGCAGGTGCAGCGCTGCCCCGCCGAGAGGTAGGCGGAGAGGACGGTGTGGGCCACCGCCGCGGTGATGTCGGCGACGGGCATGACGACCAGGGCGTTGTTGCCGCCCATCTCCAGAGCCAGCAGCTTCTCGGGATGACCACCGAACTGGCGGTGGAGCAGGGCCCCGGTCCGGGCCGAGCCGGTGAACAGCAGCCCGTCGATGTCGGCGGCGGCGAGGGCCCGGCCGGTGTCGGCCGCCCCCTGGACCACGTTGAGCACCCCGGCGGGCAGCCCCGCCTCCTCCCAGAACGAAGCCATGGCCTCGGCCACGGCGGGGGTCTCCTCACTCGGTTTGAACACGATCGTGTTACCGGCGATCAGGGCCGGGACGATGTGGCCGTTGGGCAGGTGGGCGGGGAAGTTGTAGGGACCGAACACGGCCATCACCCCGTGGGGGCGGTGCCGGGTCACCGATGTCATGCCTCCCAGGTCGACGGTGCGGGTGCCGGTGCGGTCCTCGTGGGCCTCGATGGAGATGGCGACCTTGCCGATCACCGCCGACACCTCACCTCGGGAGTCCCACAGTGTCTTGCCGGTCTCGGCGGAGATGAGCGACGCCAGCTCCTCGGAGTGCTCGCCGACCACCTCGGCGTAGCGCCGAACCAGAGCGACCCGTTGCGCCAGGGGAGTGGCGGCCCAGCCGGGGAACGTCTCCCGGGCGGTGGCCACCGCGGCGGTGACCTGCTCGGCGGTGGCGGGGGTTCCGCTCCACACCACCGAACCGTCGGCGGGGCTGGTGGAAACGAGGGATTCAGACATCGATCGGCACCTTGGGGGCGTTGAAGGGCAGCCATCTCACTGTGTCACCCTCGTCGACCTCCAGGGCGCGACACGCCTTCTCGGTGAGGGGCAGGAGGCCGTCGTCGGCGGGGTGGGTGGCCACCGCGATGGCCCGGAAGCCCGCGGTGCGGTCGTTGGCCACGATGATGTCGGGCCCGTCGGACATGGTGTCCACCTTCCTCACCGGCACGGTCCGGGACTCCCTCATGGCCCTCAGGTCGAAGGTCCGGGCCTCCAGGGTGGGGCCACCGTCGAAGATGTCGACGTAACCCTGATAGCGGAAACCCTCGCGTTCGAGCATCCGTCGGGCGGGCAGGGTGTCGGCGTGCACCTTTCCCAGCACCTCCTGGGCGTCGGGGGGCAGCAGGGGCACGTAGATGGGGTGGCGGGGCATCAACTCGGCGATGAAGCTCTTGTTGCCCTTGGCCATCTCCTTGTCGGCCTGGGAGAAGGGCACCCCGAAGAAGTGACGCCCCAGGCCCTCCCAGAACGGCACCCGTCCGTCGGGGTCCTGGTAGCCACGCATCTCGGCGATCACCTTCTCGGTGAAGCGCTCGGGGTGGGCCGCCATGAACAGGAATCGGGACAGCGAGGCCAGCTTCCCGGCGTGACGGCCCCTCCGCTCGAAATCGACGTAGAGGCTGCCGACCTCGGAGGTGCCGGTGTAGTCGTTGCTCAGGTACAGGGTGGCGAAGCGCCGGTACACGCCCATCTCCCGGCTGGCGTGGACATTGGTACCCACGCGGTAGCTGTAGAAGGCGTCGGAGAGCCCCACCGAGGCGAATATCCCCGAGGTTCCGATCACGTCCCCCGAATCGATCTCGGTGAGGACGAACCAGTAGTTCTCCTCCCCGGGGGTGGACACGGCGGTCTCGAGGGATTCGACCGATCGCTGCACCCGGGCCGCGATCATCGAGCGGTCCGACCTGAGGGTCGAGACGCCCTTGAGCGCCTCCCCGGCCCGCCGGAACATGTCGACCAGGGCGTCGACGTCGGACGGGCGGCTGGGCCGCATGACCAGGGTGGGGAAATTCTCCATTGAATTCCTCGCAGTTGGGCGGAATCACTCCGGCGTGGAGGGCGTCAGATTCTGCCAGACGGACGAAGGGGGGTCCACGAACATCCGAGGGTGGACGCGGTGGTCAGGGAACGGGGTCGAGTTCGCCGTCGGCCA
>DRKF01000017.1 GCA_011051915.1 Acidimicrobiales bacterium
ATCGAGGCCATGAGGCTCCGGACCCGTTTCCACCGGGTGACCGGCGCCGGTATGAGGGAGAGCCATCCCCACGACATCACGATCACCAAGGAGGCCCCGAACTACCGGGCCCGGGGGTGAGAACCCAGGGGCCCACGGTGGGTTGCTCCGGTCTCAGTGGGGTGGGGTGATCTCGTCGGACACGGTGGGTTGCTCCGGTCTCAGTGGGGTGGGGTGATCTCGTCGGACACGGCGAGGAGCTCCATCACCGGGCGGCCCTCCTCGCGGCTGGCGGCCAGATCGACCGAGGCGTGGATCCTCCAGTCGGCGTTCTCGTCGGGATCGACCAGGATCTGGCTCACGTTCCAGACCTCGACCGCGGCCAGCCGCTCGGTGTCCTCGTCGACCTGGTCGAACCAGCGCACGGCCCGGGCCCCGCCGTCGATGGCGACCTCCTCGTACCGGTCCCAGTAGGGGTCCATCGCCTCGGCCAGGGAATCGGCGGTCCAGGCCGACCTCCGGGGCGCCGCCGCCGACCTCAACCGCTCGGCCAGGGCTTCGTACTGCTCGTTGGCCAGCATCTGGACCCAGACGAAGAGCTCGTTGCGGACCATGATCGTGAACGCCCGGCGGTTGGCGGTGAGGTCGTGGGTGTCGGGCGGGCGGACGAACTCCTCCTCGTTGAGGTCGTCGGGGTGCTGCAGTTTCTCCCACTCGTCTATGAGGCTGGAGTCGACCTGGCGCACCACCGCCCCCAGCCATTCGATCAGGTCGTCCACCGAATCGGTGCGCAGGGACTCGGGCACCGTCTGGCGCAGGGCCTTGTAGGTGTCGGAGAGGTAGCGCAGCAGCACCCCTTCGGCTCCCTTGATTCCGTAGTGCCCCACGTACTCCCGGAAGGTCATGGCGTTCTCGTACATGTCCCGGGCGATCGACTTGGGCTTCACCGTGTCCCCGGCGGCCCAGGGGTGGTGGGGAGCCCAGGTGGCGTGGGTCTGCCAGAGCAGCTCGGCCAGGGGCTGGGGCCAGGTCAACTCGTCGAGGCGCTCCATTCGCTCCTCGTACTCCACCCCGGCCGCCTTGAGCGACCCGATCAGCTCCGTGCGGGCCCGATCCAGCTGGCGGGCCAGGATGACACCGGGGTTCTCCAGGATGGACTCGACCACGGACAGCACGTCGAGGGCGAAGAGGGGATCTTCGGGGTCCAGCACCTCGAGCACCTCCACGGCGAACAGGGCCAGGGGCTGGTTGAGGGCGAACTCGTCCTGCAGGTCGAGGTTGACCCGGATCATCCGGCCCAGCTCGTCGGGCCGGTCGAGGGCCTCCACGATGTCGGCCTCGACCAGGGCCCGGTACATCGAGACGGCCCGGACGATGTTGTTGCGCTGGCGGGGTCGGACGTCGTGGTTGACCGTCAGCAGGCGGCGGAGGGCGGCGCAGCCGTCCCCGGGGCGGTCGAGGACATTGAGCATCATCGAATGGCTCACGCTGAACCGGGAGACGAGGGGCTCGGGCTCGGAGACCGCCAGCTTCTCGAAACGGTCACGGTCCCAGTGGACGTATCCCCTTTCGGGAGGTTTCCGTCTCTGGATCTTCCGCCTCTTGCGGGGATCATCGCCCGCCTTGGCCTCGAGCTTGAGATTCTCGATTACGTGGGCCGGAGCCTGGCACCAGACGTGACCCTCGTCGTCGAACCCCTTGCGCCCGGCCCGTCCCGCGATCTGATGGAAATCCCGGGCCGAGAGCACCCGGGTACGCGAGCCGTCCCACTTGCAGAGCTGGGTGAACAGCACGGTCCGTATGGGTACGTTCACCCCCACCCCGAGGGTGTCCGTACCGCAGATCACCTTCAGCAGACCGGCCTGGGCCAGGCGTTCCACCAGCAGCCGGTACTTGGGGAGCAGGCCGGCGTGGTGCACCCCCACCCCGTGGAGGACGAATCTCCGCAGATCACGCCCGAACACGCTGTCGAAGCGGAATCCTCCCACCGCCTCCTTGACCTGCTGCTTCTCCTCCCTGGTGAGCATGTCGATGCTCGTGAGGGACTGGGCCGCCTCGGTCGCCGCCTTCTGGGTGAAGTGCACGAGGTACACCGGAGCCTGGTCCAGTTTCAGCAGGTCGGCGATCGTCTCGTGCAGGGGTGTCTCCCGGTAGGTGAATTCCAGAGGAACCGGTCGCTCGGTGGATCTCACGAGGGTCGTGGGGCGACCGGTGAGCTCGTCGAGGGCCTCGACGAAGAATCCCGTCTCGCCCAGGGTCGCCGACATGAGCACGAACTGGGCGTCGGAGAGTTCCAGGAGCGGAACCTGCCAGGCCCAGCCGCGGTCGCGGTCGGAGTAGTAGTGGAACTCGTCGATGATGACCAGGTCGACCGGAGCCCCGGGCCCCAGCCTGAGGGCGGTGTTCGCCAGTATCTCCGCCGTGCAGCAGATCACCGGGGCGTCGGGGTTGACCGAGGCGTCACCGGTGATCATCCCGACGTTCTCCTCGCCGAGATCGTGCCGGAGGGCGAAGAACTTCTCGCTCACGAGAGCCTTGACCGGCGCGGTGTACCAGGACCTCCGGCCCTGGGCCAGGGCGGCGAAGTGTCCGGCCAGGGCGACGAGCGACTTCCCCGAACCCGTCGGAGTGTTGAGGATGACGTTGTGCCCCTCGAATATCTCGAGGATCGCCTCCTCCTGGGCCGGGTACAGGTCGAGCCCGAGGTCGGCCACGTGGCCGAGGAAGGCGTCGAGCAGCAGATCGGCGTCGACCTCCCGTCCCTCGCTGTCCGTGTCGGGGAGGAGGTTCAGGAGGGGTGCGGAGGTTTTCATGGGTGGTCCCAGGCTAGCCATCGCCGCCCCCCGCCCATCCGGGCCCGGTCAGCCCGACCGGAGAGGCCCCGGGAGGGCACCGGTGCCGGTTTCCGACGGGGTCGGGTTGCGGGCGTCGACGGCCGGGA
>DRKF01000018.1 GCA_011051915.1 Acidimicrobiales bacterium
AGTCGAGGTCCGAGGGAGGGTCGTACATGATCTCGGTGATGACGACCTCGCCCGGCGTCCCCGCCGCCGATGGGGTGGGAATCGCCACCAGGGAGGCGGCCCCGAGCACCGCGGCCAGGACCAACGCCCCTATGCTCCCCGGTCGTAGACCTCGCAGGTCCACCACTCTGTGTGCCGCCATGGGCCCGCCCTTCCCGAGTTGGGCCACACAACGTAGTTGCCACTCACATTATGCGTCAACCAAACGCACACCGTGGCAGAGGGGACGCTCAGCCGCAGGCCGCCCTGACCTGGGGCGTCGGATTCACCGAGGGGCCGCCACCGGGCTTGATCTCGAAGTGCAGATGGGGGGAGCTGTAGCGGGCGTTGCCGCTGTTGCCGACCGTTCCCACCACCGTTCCGGCCTCGACCCGACCACTCGCCCCGTAGGAGTCCATGTGGGCCCCGTAGTAGACGTTGCCGTCGTCGCCGTCGAGGTAGAACGTGTGACCGCCGAGACGGTTGTCACGGTGGCGCACCACCCCCGAGACGGGAGCCACCACCGGAGTCCCCCGGGCGGCGAACATGTCGACCCCCTTGTGCCGGCGTCCACCGGAGCGGGGGGCGCCCCACGTGTCGGCGAAGCTGGTGGGCCCACCGATGGGACAGAGGAATCCGTCGGTGCCGACGAGTACCGGCGCGGGGACCGTGGTCGGCGGCGCCGCGGTCGTGGTGGAGCCACTCTCACCGCCCGAATCGGGGTTGTCGACCGGGGGCGCGGTGGTGGCCACCGTGGTGGACGGAGGAGTGGTCGTGGTGGTGCTGGTGGCCCGCCGGGCGGCCTCCTCGGCCTGGCGCTGCCTCTCCGCCTCGGCCTCCCGGGCCCGGCGTTCCTCGGCCAGCTTCTTCTGCCGGGCCGCCTCCCGGGCCCTCCGCTCGGCCTCCAGCCGCTGCCTCTCCTCCTCCTCGAGACGGGCGACCTCCTCGGCCCACACCGCCTCCTGCTCCTCGACTGTGGCCAACTGGGCCTGCATCTCGGCCAGTTCGGCCCCGAAACGCTCGTTGGTGGCCCGCAGCTCGGCCACCGCCGCCTCTTCCTCGCTCTCGAGCTGTCGCAGCTCGGTGCGGTCGGCCTCGAGGTCGTCGGTGACCTGCCGGTAGCGGTCGACACCGTCGTCGATCCCGTAGACGGCGATGTCGGCCAGGACCCCGGCAACGACCCGGGCCTCGAGAGTGTCGGCCCGGGCCAGCTCGGCCCCGGGACGACCGGCGTCGAGGTATCGGGCCACGGCGATCCGCTGTACCTCCGCCCCCAGGGCCTCCGCCTCCTGTTCGGCTGCGGTCAGGCGTGCCGCCAGGGCGCCGATGTCCTCCTGGACACTCTCCAGGCGGCTGACGGCGGCGTCGAGTTCCAGGGCCGCCCGGTCGGCCCGGAGGCGGGCGGCATCGGCCAGGTCGCGGGCCTCATCGGCCCGGCGGGCCGCCTCCTCGGCCTTCTGACGGGCCGCGTCGAGGTCCGTCTGGGCCCCGGCCGGAAGCACCGGAAGCAGGACCAGCAGCAGGAGGAGCACCACTGACAGTGGTCGCAATCGGGACATGACGCCTCTGAGTGTAGGCGGGAGCGGGGCCGGTAACCCGACGGGGTCCCCTCGCCCGGTTCACGAACGGGGCGGTGCCTCGGTGCGGGAGGCGTCGACCAGAGCTGCCAGCACGTCATCGAGGGTGACCACCCCCTCTGAGTTGCCCGCCGCGTCGACGACGAGAGCCAGGTAGACCCGGCGGTTCCTCATCGCCAGGAGCACGTCGGGCAGGGGGGTGTCGGCCTTCACCCGCAGCATGGGCCTGATCCGCCTCAGGGGGATGGGGCGGTTGCGGGCCTCGGGGCCCACATCGAGCAGGTCCTTGGAGTGGACGAACCCGGTGATGCTGTCGAGATCGCCGTCGTACACGACCAGGCGGGTGTGATCGGTGTCGACGAGTTCCCTCTCCACCTCGGCCACCGTGGCCATGCGCGAGACGGCATCCACGTCCTGCATCGGGGTCATGACATCGGCCGCGGTCGTGGAACCGAAGACCAGAGCCCCGGCCAGGCGTCCCCGGTCCTCCTCGTCGATGAGACCGGCGGCGGCGGATTCGGTGACCATCGAGTAGAGCTCGGCCGCGGTCACCGCACCGTCCAGTTCGGACCGGGGCTCGACACCCATGAGCCTCAGGGCCGCGTTCGAGAGGACCAGCAGGAGACGGATCGCCGGGGTCGACAGTCGTATGAAGGCGGCCATCGGCCGGGCCACGAGCACCAGTGTGCGCTCGGGATGGGTGATGGTCAGGTTCTTGGCGGCCATCTCCCCCAGCCAGGTGTGAACCACGACCACCACCGTGAGGGCGATCACGAAGCTGAGGGTCGCCCTCAGCGATTCCGCCACCCCCGCCGACTCGAATCCGGCCTCCAGCAGCGATCCCACCGCCGGCTCGGCGATCCGACCCAGGGCCAGGGAGCACACCGTGACCCCGAGCTGGGCTCCACCCAGGGTCATCATCAGGTTCTCCTGCAGGGCCCGGGCCCGCACCGCCCCCCTGTGGCCCTCCCGGGCCCACTGGTCGATCAGGGTCCGGCGGGCCCCGACCGCGGCGAACTCCACCGAGACGAAGAAACCGTTCCCGGCCACGAGCAGCAGGGCCGCCACCAGCCACAGGGCGGTCACCGTCGGGCTCCGTAGTCGCTGCTGTCCGCGTTTCCGTCACCGTTGCCGTTGTTCCCGCCCCGGGCGCCACTGCCGGCATCGCCGGGGAGGGCAGGCGGGGTGACGCTCACCCGGGAGACCCGGCGGCCGTCCATCCCGGTGACGGTGAGTACCCACCCCGACCATTCCACGGAGTCGCCGACGGTGGGTATCCGGCCGAACCGATCCAGCAGGAACCCGGCGAGGGTCTCATAGGGCCCCTCGGGGATGTCGATGCCGAGCAGCTCCTCCACCTCGTCGGTGTGGAGGCTGCCCTCGAGCTCATAGGCCCCCGATCTCCTGACGACGGTGAGGCCGATCGGGTCGTCGTACTCGTCGGCGATGTCGCCCACGATCTCCTCGAGGAGGTCCTCCCTGGTGATGATTCCGGCGGTGCCCCCGTGCTCGTCGACCACCACCGCCAGGCGGGATCCGGACCTCTTGAGGTCCTGGTAGACATCGTCGAGCTCCCGGCTCTCGGGCACGAACAGGGCCTCGGTCATGATCTCCGACACGGGGGTGTCGTCCCGCTCAGTGTCGGGAATGCGGAACACGTCGCGGACGTCCACCACCCCGATGACATCGTCGAGGTCCTCGCCATACACGGGAAAACGGGACAGCCCCGACTCTCTGGCTATCCGGCGCAGGTCACCGATGGTGGCATCACCCGGCACCCCGACCACCTCGGTACGCGGTACCAGGGCGTCGGCCGCGTCGTTCTCCCCGAACCGGATCGTCCGCAGCAGCAGAGCGGTCTGCTCCCCCGCCAGGGTCCCCTGCTCGGCCGATGACCTGATCACATGGGCCAGTTCGCCCCGGGACCGCACCCGCTCCAGTTCCTCGGTCGGCTCGACACCGAGCATGCGGACCGTGAGATTCGCCAGACCGTTGAACCCGGCGATCACGGGCCCGGCGACGGTGTTGAAGGCCTTCATGAACGGGGCCAGGGCCTGGGCCAAGCCGACGGGCCGGGCGATGGCCAGGTTCTTGGGGATCATCTCGCCCAGGAGCATCTGCAGGAAGGTGGCTATCAGCAGGGCCACGACCGCACCGGTGGCCCCGCGGGCCGATTCCACGCCCGGGATGGCCTCGAACAGGGGGGCCAGGGAGTCCTGGGCCACCAACCCGAGCACGAGGGAGGACACCGTGATTCCGAGTTGGGCTCCCGCCAGGGTGAAGCTGAGTCGCCTCAGCAGTGAGCGGGCCAGCCGGGCGGACCGACTGCCCGATTCGGCCCGGCGCTCGAGGGTGGAGGGATCCACCGCCACCAGGGAGAACTCGCCGGCCACGAAGAGCCCGTTGAGGGCGATGAGGGCCGCGATGGCGGCCAGACCGAACACCGCTTCGATGATCAGACCCCCGCCCGGTCCCGAATCAGTGCCGGACCCACCCACGCAAACGGGAACGCGATCGGCTCCGGACCCACCCACGCCAACGGGAACGCGATCGACTCCGGACCCACCCACGCGAACGGGAACGCGATCGGCTCCGGACCCACCCACGCAAACGGGAACGCGATCGGCCTGGGCGATCGGGGGCTCACGTCCATCGGACCCACACTAGCGTCAGGGGGGCCGGGCCGATCCTCGGTGACCGAATCGATCCCACCGCCGTACACCAACCCCCAGATTCCCTCCGGTCATTTGGCGGTTCTTGGCATCATGCGGTCGGACCTCATACCCTCGTGAGGGCTATGGCTCACCCAGAGTGTCGAGACAGAACGGGAACTCGCTCACAACGGCGACGGGCAGTGACTCGACGGCGTCTGCTGGAAGCCGTGCGCCATCTGGTGGTGAACCACGGACCGGACGGATTCTCCGTGCAGCAGGTCACCGAGATGGCCGATGTGGCCCTGGGAACCTTCTACAACCACTTCACCGACCGCGTCGATGCCATCGACCAGGCCTTCGAAGCCGAAATGCGCCGCCAGGAGCCCGCCAACGAGGCCCTGCTCGAGACCGCCCCCGATTCGCTTCACAGCCTGGCCCTGTCGGCCTGCATCGTGATCCATCGGGCCTCCGTCGATCCCGACTGGGCCCAGTTCGCGGCCAGCGTCGGTCGAGAGGGCCTGTGGGCCTGCCCCGGTGGGGTCGACACCGCCCGCGAGATACTCGCCGTCGGGGTGGAGTCGGGCCAGGTCCACGTTCACCACCTCGACCAGGCCCTGCGCACCGTCGGCATGGTGGCGCTGGCCGCGGTGGCCTCCTTCGTGGCCGAGGCCGCCCGGACCGAACCCGATCTCGACCCGACCTACCGCCAGGCGACCCAATCGGTGTGCGGGATACTCGGAGCCGACTCCGAACGGACGGACCAGGTGACCCGATGGTGCCTGGAGACCCTGGCCTCGGCCCCTTCCGACTGAGCCCATCGCCTCCGAGGTCGGCTAGACAGATCCGGTGACCGCGACCCCCACTCCCCCACCACCCCCGCCCGTCGTCTCCCTGGAGGGGGTGAGCGTGAGGCTGGGCGACACGATGGCGATCGTCGACCTCGATCTCACTATCAGGGCCGGGGAACACTGGGTGGTGCTGGGCCCCAACGGCAGCGGCAAGAGCACCCTGCTGTCGGTGCTGTCGATGTACCAGCACCCCACGAGAGGCACCGCCACCATCCTGGGTCGCACCATGGGCCGTACCGACGTCAGGGAACACCGCCACCGCATCGGCCTGGCCGGCTCGGATCTCGAACAGCGCTTCCGGGAGTCCCTCAGCTCGCTGGATCTGGTGGTCACCGCCCTCCACGGGGCGCTGGAACCGTGGTGGCACGAATACGGGGAGGCCGACACCGAACGGGCCCGGCGCTGCCTGGACCGAATGGGTGTGGGGCACCTGGCCGCCCGGGGTTTCGGCACGCTGTCCTCGGGCGAACGCAAGAAGGTGCAACTGGCCCGCACCCTGATGACCGAACCCGAGTTGATCCTCCTCGACGAGCCCGGTGCCGGGCTGGACCTGGCCGGGAGGGAGGGACTGATCGCCGATCTCACGGGACTGACCTCCGACCCCGACACTCCGCCCGTGGTCCTGGTGACCCACCACGTGGAGGAGATCCCCCCGGGATTCACCCACGGTCTCCTGCTCTCCGGCGGCCGGGTGGTGGCGATCGGGTCCCTGACCGACGTGCTCACGGCACCCAATCTCTCCCGCTGCTTCGGCATCGACCTCGACGTGGACCGTCATCGGGGCCGGTGGGTGGCCCGGGCCCGGCCCCGGCGGTAGACGCGGGCGCGGCGGTAGACGCGGGCGCGGTGGCAGAACCGGCCACCGCCACCGAACCGGGTGAGGGTGCCGCGGTGTCACCCGTCGACCCCGTGTGACCAGGGCCACACGGGCGTGGGAGAATGGCAGCCATGACAGCGAACATCGGCAGCTATCTCACCAAGAGGGCCTTCCTCAATCCCAACGTGGAGGCCCTCTACGACGTGGCCTCCGGCGACAGGTTCACCTACGCCGAGTTGAACGCCAT
>DRKF01000019.1 GCA_011051915.1 Acidimicrobiales bacterium
GGCGGACGGCCATCCCCGGTCCTCCTGGCGGAGGATCTCACCGGGTCCGGGCCGGGGTTCGAAGGAGACGGGAGGTCCCGTCGAGGTCAGCCTGGCCCCGATGCGACGGGTCGTCCTCAGGGCGAGCACCACCAGCCAGGCGATCAGGGGTTGGGCGGCCAGACCCGCCAGGACCGAGCGGTTGGTGAACAGGTGGGGCAGGGCCGCCGGCTCGACCTGGACGGTCTCGGCGATCTCCTGCAGGAGATACACCCCCACCTGAGCGGCGACCAGCACGGGCCAGGTCACCGGTGGGCCGGAGGGGCGGTCGGTCCAGCCCCGGTTGCGACCCAGGACCACGATGGCGGCCAGACCGAGGGGCACCAGCAGGGAGGCCACCGGGCCCATGTAGCCATGGTGGTCGGTTCCGGCCAATCCGGCGATCTGGTACCCGAGGGCGTGCCCGGTCAGCACGGCGGCGGAAACCACGACGGTGAGGAATGCGAAGCGCTGCCGATGCACGGGCCAGAGAGTAGTTGAGTCGTCCGCTCGACATGGAGGCGGGCCGCCTGAGGCCTGTTTCGGGGAATCAGGTCCGGATTTGCGACACAGGGCCCCGACTTGAGGCATGATGACTGTGGTCCTCGGCAGGACCCGAGGGGAGAGAGGGGACTCTGTGGAGATCACCGTCACGGTCAATGGTTCGACATACACGAGGGACGTGGAGCCCAGGCGGCTACTGGTCCATTTCATAAGGGAGGACCTGGGTCTGACCGGCACGAACATCGGCTGCGACACCTCGTCGTGCGGAGCATGCACCGTGCTCATGAACGGCGAGTCGGTCAAGTCGTGCACGATGCTGGCGGTCCAGGCCGACGGCGAGGAACTCACGACCATCGAGGGCCTGGCCCCCGGACCCGACGAACTGCATCCCATGCAGCAGGCCTTCCAGGAACAGCACGGCCTCCAGTGCGGGTACTGCACCCCGGGAATGGTCATGGCATCGGTGTCGTTGCTGGCGGAGAATCCCGAACCCACCGAGGCCGAGGTCCGGGAGGGCCTGGAGGGCAACCTCTGCCGCTGCACCGGCTATCACAACATCGTCAAGTCCGTACTGGCCGCCTCGGGCCAGAACGTCGAGAGCTGAGGGGGCCCCGATGATTCCAGTTGCTTTCGACTACCAAAGGGCCGGCTCCGTCGACGAGGCTCTCTCCCTGCTGGCCGAGCACGGTGACGAGGCCAAGCTCATGGCCGGAGGACATTCCCTCCTGCCGATGATGAAGCTCCGTCTCGCCGTCCCCGGCGTGATCGTGGACGTGGGGCGTCTGGGCGACCTCAGCTACATCCGCGAGTCCGACGGCCATGTGGCCATCGGTGCACTCACCACCCACCGCCAGCTGGAGACCAGTGAGGTTCTCCGGGCCCAGTGCCCGGTGATGGCCGACGTGGCCCACGTGGTCGGAGATCCCCAGGTTCGTCACCGGGGCACCCTGGGCGGATCCCTGGCCCACTCCGACCCGGCCTCCGATCTTCCGGCCGCGGTTCTGGCCCTGGGCGGAACCCTCGTGGCCCGGGGGCCCAACGGCACCCGGGAGATCCCGGCCACGGACTTCTTCACCGGCTACTTCGAGTCGGCTCTCGCCCCCGACGAGATGCTCACCGAGATCCGGGTGCCGAAGACCCCCGGAGCGGGCTACAACTACCAGAAGTTCAACCGTCGGGCCCAGGACTGGGCCATCGTCGGGGCCATCGCCGTGGTGGGTGACGGGGTCACCGGGGTTTCGCTGGTGAACATGGGGTCCACCCCGGTCCGGGCGACCGCGGTCGAGGAGGCGCTGGCATCGGGCGCCGGAGCGGCCGACGCCGCCGCCGTGGCGGCCGAGGGCACCGACGCCCCCGCCGACCTGAACGCCTCTCCCGCCTATCGGGAGCACCTGGCCCGGGTTCTGACCCGCCGGGCTCTGGAGGCCGCCGGGGTTTCGTGAGCCCCGATCCGGTCCACATCGAGATTCTGCTGACCGATCCGGGGAGCCGGGACGGTCGCCGCCTGACTTCGCCCTTCGTCGAGGTCTACGGCGAGTGGACCCTGCCCCTGTTCCCCGATCGTCCGTGGGTGATGGTCAACTTCGTCGCTTCGCACGACGGCCGGGTCAGCTACGCCCTTCCGGATGCCATGGGCGGGGGTTCCGTCGCCGGGCACTGCCCGGCCGACACCTGGCTCATGGGGTTGAGCCGGGCCCGGGCCGATGCGGTGATGGTCGGGGACTCGACTCTGAGGATCGAGCCGGAGCACATCTGGACCCCGCGTTTCATCCACCCCTCCTGGTCGGAGGAGTTCACCCGACTGCGGGAACACGACGGTCTGCGGCCCGAGCCCCTGCAGGTATTCCTGAGTCTCGACGGCCGACTGCCCGACCACGCCGCGGTCTACGAAGACCCGACGCTGGAGATCCTGGTCGTCACCACCACCGAGGGGCGGCGGCACCTGTCGGGTTCCCCCCTCGCGTCACGGGTCGAGATCATGGTCGCCGGTGACGAGCGGGTCGACCCCACGGTGATGATGGCCGGCCTGCGTCGCGACCACGGTGTGTCGGTCCTGCTCTGTGAGGGAGGTCCCCGTGTCTACGGGTCGCTCCTGGGGGCGGGAGTGGTCGACGAGGTGCTCATCACCCGCTCCCCGTTGGTGATCGGGGCCTCCCCCGACCATCCACGTCCCTCCCTCGTCGAAGGAGTGGCGTTCGAACCGGGGACCTCACCCCGTGTCGTTCCCCGCATGATCGGACGATCGGGCGACCACCTGCTCGTTCGTCACGATGTGGAGTGGCCCCACCGGGGTGAGAGCTGACTCGTCTTCCGGGGACCTGGCGAAGGCGGTTCGTGGCTCGGCCGTTGTGGTGGGAGGCTCCGGGATCGCCGCCGTGGCTCAGCCGCTCTCGTCTTCGGGGGTGGAGAGGGTCTGAGGGTCCCGCGGCCCGAGCCACTCGAAGTGCATCCCGTCGGCCCTCACCCAGGTGCCACCCCAGGCGAAGCCGTGTCGCCGGAAGATGTCCACCACCCGGGGATCCATGGTCGGGGTCCCGCCGAAGGGGTTGGTGCGGGGATTGATGTCGATGGCGACACCCCAGGAGTGCCGGGAGAGCTGTCCGCCGCTGGTCCCACCCCTGATCACCCGGGGGTAGAAGCAGCCCCCGTTCCGGCGGGTGTCGGCCACGTCGATGGCCCCGGCCAGACCGGCCGATTCCACCTCGGACAGGGCGGCGGTGAGGTCGTCGGCCACGTGGACGTTGCA
>DRKF01000020.1 GCA_011051915.1 Acidimicrobiales bacterium
TACATCGACGGAGAGAAGATCACCCGCCTCTACGGGCCCTGGTACAACATGCCCGAGATGGCGCCGGGCACCCACGAGATCCGGGTCGAGCTCTCCAACAACAACCACGCCCCCGTCGCCCACAACGGCCAGATCATCGAGGCCACGGCCACAGTCGAGGTTCCCGGCGAGGATGCCGGGTCTACGGCCACCGCCGAGCCGGTCCAGGCCGACTTCGAGATCGCCGTCGAGTTCGCCGACGGTGAGGTCGTGGGAGGGGTCTCCCGCCAGACCATCGACCTGGGCAGCACCGTGAGGCTCACGATCATCTCCGACGTGGCCGACGAGGCCCATCTGCACGTCTACGACGAGATGGTCGACCTCGAGCCGGGAGTACCCGCCGATCTGGTCTTCGAGGCCGACATCCCCGGGGTGATCGAGGTGGAGCTCGAGGGGCTGGGCAAGCCCCTGGTGGAGTTCGAGATCCGATGATCCTCGCCCACGGCATCGGCGCCCGTGCCGATCTACCCATCAGTTCGGTCGCTCTGGCGTGGGGGGCCACCATCGCCCTGGTGATCTCCTTCGGTGCCCTGGGCGCAATGTGGCGTGAACCACGCCTGGCCTCCGAGGCCGCCGGTCGGCCCGCCCCGGGGTGGGCCGACCGGCTGGTCCGGGGCCTGGTGTGGCCCGCCCGTATCGTGGCTCTGCTCCTGTACGGCGAGACCCTGGGGGCGGCCCTGTTCGGCTCCCGGTTCGACGTGCTGAACCTCTCGCCGTTCATGATCTTCGTCGGCCTGTGGGTGGTCATGCCGATGCTCCAGGCCGTGTTCGGCGACGTGTGGGCCGACATCAACCCCCTCGATCAGCTGGCGGTGGTGGCCGAGCGCCTGGGGAAGCGCCTGGGCCTGCACCGGGAGCGTTCTTTCGGCCACTGGCCGGCGGTAGTCACCATCGCCGGTTTCCTGTGGCTGGAACTGGCGTACCACAGCCCTTCCCAGCCGAGGATCCTCGGCTGGCTGATGGTGCTCTACACCGTGATCGTCGTGGGGCCGGCTCTGGTCTGGGGGCGGGAGTGGTCCCGCAACGCCGACGGCTTCGCGGTCTACTTCGGCCTCATCGCCCACATCTCCCCGCTGTTCCGCTCGGGAGATCGGCTGTACGTACGCCGACCCTTCACCGGCCTCGGGCGGGTCGAGATCCGTCCCGGGACGACCGCCCTGCTGCTGGTCACCCTGGGGGGTACGACCTTCGACGGCTTCAGTCGCACCTCGATCTGGCGGAAGCTGGTGATCGACCGGGTGGGCTGGGGGGTGACAGCCGTCAACACCCTCGGGGCCGTGTGGGTCATAGGACTCGTCGCCCTGGTGTACCTGTATGCATCGAGGCGGGCGAGGAGGCACCTGCAGACCGACCTACGTCCCGAGGACGTGTTCGCCTCCAGCCTCATCCCGATCGCCCTCGGCTACGGAATCGCCCACTACTTCTCGCTGGCGGTGTTCGAGGGACAGAATCTCCTGATCCGCCTGTCCGATCCCTACGGCTCGGGAATCGACCTGTTCGGAACGGCGGGTTGGAAGGTGAACTTCCTGCTGGTGTCCACCGCGACCATCGCCTGGGTACAGGTGGGGGCGATCGTGTTCGGTCACATGGCAGCGGTCGTCGCCGCCCACGACCGGGCCCTGGAGGTGGCCGCCGACGTGGAGGACGCCACCCGCAGCCAGCACGCCATGCTCGGGGTGATGGTCGCCTACACCATCACCGGGCTGTTCCTGCTGCTGGGAGCCTGAACATCCAAGCCCCAGCAGCGGGGGCACCACCGCGGGTAGGCGGAATTCAGGTGGGTTTGAGGCCCCACTTGGACTTCGAGGCCACGTCCTCGACCGGGAGACCGGCCTCGACCCAACCCCCGAACCCGGGTTCGAGGTGGGCCACGTCGGTGAAACCCATGTCCTTCATGGCCTTGGCGGCGAAGGCCGACCGTCCCCCACCCGCGCAGTAGAGGATGTAACGACCCTCGGGTCGGAAGATCTCGCGGTAGTAGGAACTGCGGGGATCGATCCAGAACTCGAGGTTGCCCCGGGGGGCGTGGAATGCGCCGGGGATCTTTCCCTTGAGGATCAATTCCCGGATGTCACGGATGTCGACGACCACGGCGGTCCCGGCCTCCAGCTCGGCCGCCACCTGCTCGGGGCTCAGGTTCTCCAGATCGGACTTGATCTGCTCGACCATTCCCCACACGGATTTCACCGGAGTGTCGATGTCATCGGCGCCGGAGCTCTCGGCTCGATCGGTCATGGCAGTGCCTCCCAGTGGGTCAGTCGACGTACTTTCGGAGCCCGGTGTAGGCCCACAGTCCGGCCACCACGGTGGTGGCCACCACCGCCACCAACCCACCCCAGGTGTCGGTCCAGGTCACGCCACCGGTCAGGAAGGCCTGGCGTCCCAGGCGCAGGATGTTGGTCACGGGGTTGAAGCGGGCGGCATCGTGCAACCACCCCGTGGCCAGGTCCAGCGGCACCTGGGCGGTGGACACGAACAGGGCCACGAAGATCCCCACCTGGAACATGGGCGCCACCCGCTGATCCTTCACCCGGTAGATCAGGCCCAGGGAGTAGCACGAGGCGATCAACGACATGGCGGCCACCCCCAGGAACAGCAGAGGCAGACCCAGGGGCGCATCGGTGAAGCGGGCCCCCAGACCCAGACCCAGGATCATCACGAGGAAGGCCACGGTCACCGCCCGCACCAGGGCGAACCCCAGGGTGCCCAACAGGATCGAGATTCGGCGGCCCGGGACCAGCAGGAGCCGGTCGAAGAAGCCGTTGTCGATGTCGACGGCGGTGGCGAAACCGGCTCCCACCCCCGAGAAGGCGGCCCCCTGCATCATCATGAACGGCAGATACCAGTTGGCGGCACGATCGGTGGGGAAGTTCGGGAGCTCGGTGACGGCCCGGTACAGACCGGTGTACACCAGCAGGAAGAAGGCCGGGAAGAAGATCGACTGGACGATGATGGCGGGGAATCTCAGCGTCCGCAGCACACCACGCCAGGCCACCGCACCCGACGAGGCCAGAACCGATGGCTCATGGGTGGTGCCGAGACCTTCGACGGCGGCGGTCACGTCCGGATCCTCGCCGCCAGTGATCTGGTCGCCATGAATATGGCCAGAATGCCGAGAGCCAGGGAAACCGCCACGGCCTTGGCCGCGGCACCAGGAACCCAACCCTCGATGATCACCTCTCGCAACCCGTCGACGATCCACGTGATCGGGTTGACCGACGCCACGGTCTCGAACCAACCACCCGACAGCGAGGGAGGGAAGAACGCCGAGGACATGAACAGGGCCGCGAAGAAGATGGGAAAGAAGCCGTTCACCGCCTCGACCGAGCCGGTACGCAGGGCGATCGACACCGAGAACGCACCCACGGCTCCGGCCAGGAGGGCTCCCACCACGACCAGTACCAGGATCCCGGCGACGGGGTTCTCCAGTCGGGCCCCGAACACGGAGAGCACGGCCAGGAAGAACACCACCTGCACCACTCCCAGAGCCATGGAGCCGACCAGCCGACCGCCGAGCAGCGACACCCGGGACATCGGGGACAGCACCAGGCGGTCGAAGAAGCCGTTCTCGATGTCGACGGCGGCGTCGTTGCCCGCCGCCGTGGCCCCCAGGAGCACACCCTGGAGGATGGTGGCCGGCAGCAGGAACGTGAGGAACGAGTTGACCTCGGGGAAGCCCGGCAGGGCCCGGGTCCGGTCGAAGGCCGCGGCGCTGACCGCGTTGAAGAACAGGGGAAAGACCAGAGACGGCACCCACTGGGGGGGCTGGCGGAGCACCCCCTTGACGGAGCGGCCGGCAATGGCCACGGCCTGGGCCACGGCGCTCGGACGCGGGTGGGCGGCGGCGGTCACCCGCCCACCTCGACAGGGGCCGGGGGCTCCTCGGCCCCTTCCAGACGCCGACCCGTGGCCTCGGCGAACACGTCGTCGAGACTGGGGGCGTCGAGTTCCATGTGGTTGAGCACCACCCCGGCCGCGTCCAGGGCCCTGACGACCTCGGCCAGACGGGCCGCGCCCCCCTCCAGGCCTATGGCCAGACGACCCGAACGGGCCGGGCGTATCTCTCCGAACTTCTGCAACACCTCGGCGGCCCGGGTCAGATGATCGGGATCCACATCCACCCTGAGGGTGGGGCTGCCCACCGCATCCTTGAGGGCCTCGGGCTCGCCCTGGCGGACGATACGACCCCCGTCGATGATGGCGATACGACCGGCCAGCTGGTCGGCCTCCTCGAGATACTGGGTCGTGAGCAGCACCGTCGTGCCGAACTCCCCGTTGAGACGTCGGACCTCCTCCCAGAGCGCCATCCGGCTGGTCGGGTCGAGTCCGGTCGTGGGCTCGTCGAGGAACAGCACCCGGGGTTCGTGGATGAGGGCCAGAGCCAGGTCGAGGCGTCTCCTCATTCCCCCCGAGTAGGTCCCCACCCGACGATCGGCGGCGGCCGACAGACCGACCCGACTCAGCAGCTCGTCCCCTCGCTCGCGCGAGATACGGCGGGGAATCCCGTGCAGCACGGCCTGGAGCTTGAGCAGCTCCCGACCGGTCATGATCGGATCGATGGCGGCGTCCTGGAGGGCGACCCCGATGACCCTGCGGACCTCCGCCGCCTGGGTGACCACGTCATACCCCGCCACCCGGGCCGTCCCCGCGGAGGGGCTCAGCAGGGTCGTCAGCATCCGGACCGTGGTCGACTTTCCCGCCCCGTTGGGACCCAGAAAGCCGAAGACCTCCCCCTGGGCCACACAGAGGTCGATACCGTCGACGGCCACCAGATCCCCGAACTTGCGGACCAGGCCCTCGGCGAGAATCGGTTCGGTCATCGGTTGTCCTCCCCGTCGGTATCAGACCGCAGCGACCCTATCGGCACCGGGACCGAGTTGGGACCTTGGCGGGGGACCCGGCCAGCAACTGGGATACCTCCGCGCCGCCCCTTCTTCATCCCTCAGGATCCCCGGACCAGCCTCTCCGACATCCCTCAGGATCCCCGGACCAGCCTCTCCGACATCCCTCAGGATCCCCGGACCAGCCTCTCCATTCCGGGCCAGGGCCACATCTCGGGGAACCGGGCCGCCTCCTCGGGGCGGGCCGAGAGACGGTAGAGCTGCTCACCCTCGGACACCAGACCGAATCTCTCCCGGGCGATGCGGGCCACCGCGGTCCGGTTGCCGAAGTCCGAGATCTCCGACTCGAGTTCGGCTATCCGGGAGTTCACCGAGGCCAGTTCGATGCGGGTCTGCTCCACCTCGTCCTTCTTGGCCATGTAGGCCCGAGCGGGGAAGATGACCGCGAAGACGGCGGCCCCGATCACCAGGGCGCCCAGAATCGTCCACAGAACGCGGGCGGTGAACGCCACCACCCCCAGGGGCGCCCTCATCGGCCCGCCAGGGCGCCGATCCCGGGGAACACGGCCGCCTCGCCGAGCTGGGCCTCGATCCGCAGGAGTTGGTTGTACTTGGCCACCCGGTCACTGCGGGCCGGGGCGCCGGTCTTGATCTGGCCACAGTTCACCGCCACCGCCAGATCGGCGATGGTGGTGTCCTCGGTCTCCCCGGAACGGTGTGAGATCACGTTGGTGTAGGCGTGGCGGGTGGCGAGACCGACGGTGTCCAGGGTCTCGGTGAGGGTCCCGATCTGGTTGACCTTTATCAGGATGGAGTTGGCCACCCCCTCGTCGATCCCCCGCTGGAGACGCTCGGAGTTGGTCACGAAGATGTCGTCACCGACCAGCTGGACCCTCCCCGACAGGCGCTCGGTCAGGAGCTGCCACCCGGCCCAGTCCTCCTCGTCGAGACCGTCCTCCACCGACACGATCGGGTACCGGTCGACCAGATCGGCCAGCAGATCCACCATGCCCGCGGCGTCGAGGGTCCTCCCCTCCCCCGACAGCACGTATCCACCGTCGCGGTAGAACTCCGAGGAAGCCGTGTCCATGGCCAGAGCCATCTGGGTTCCCGGCTCCAGGCCGGCCCGGCCGATGGCCTCCACCAGGAGTTCGAGGGCCTCCTCGTTGGAATCGAGATTGGGGGCGAATCCGCCCTCGTCGCCGATGGACGTGGAGAGGCCCCTCTCGTGGAGAACGCCCTTGAGCACGTGGTAGGTCTGGGCTCCCCAGCGGAGTGCCTCGGAGAACGAGGCCGCTCCCACCGGCATGAGCATGAACTCCTGGAAGTCGATGTTGTTGTCGGCGTGCTCCCCACCGTTGATCACGTTCATCATCGGGACCGGGAGGGTGTGGGCGTTGACCCCACCGACGTAACGGTAGAGCGGCAGTCCGAGTTCGTCGGCCCCGGCCCGGGCGACGGCGAGGGAGACCCCGAGGATCGCGTTGGCACCCAGGCGGGCCTTGTTGGGAGTGCCGTCCAACTCCACCAGACCGAGGTCCAGACCCCTCTGGTCGAGGGCTTCGAGCCCTTCCACGGCGTCGGCGATCTCACCGTTGACGTGGGCGACGGCGGTCAGTACCCCCTTGCCCCCGAAGCGATCGCCGCCGTCGCGTAGCTCGACGGCCTCGAATCTCCCGGTGGACGCCCCGGAGGGAACGATGGCCCGCCCCACCGCTCCGGACTCGAGACCGACCTCGACCTCGACGGTCGGGTTGCCTCTCGAATCCAGGACCTCCCGGGCCAGGACCGCTTCGATGCTGCTCATTTTCTCGCCTCGATCGATATCGCCGAACAGACCCGAGAGTACCGACAACGGGCACCCTCGACGGCCGCGCCGGACGAAGCGCCGCGAACCCCGCTCGGTCCCTGCGGCAACGGGCCGCGGGCCGGTCCGTCCGGCTCAAGAGCGGCGGCTCGCGGCCGATCGGAGCATTGGTCACTGACTGACTGAACAACTCCGCCAACGAGACAGGTGATGAAATGTCGAGTCCCCATCGCTCCCGGATAGCCGCGGCCCTCATGGCCCTGGCTCTCATTACTGCGGCCTGCAGCTCCAGTGCCGGTGCCGGCAACGACAGCGGCGGTGCCGCCACCGAGACCACAGCGGCGGCGGAAACCGTCTCCGGTGATCTCAGTTCCTCTCAACTCGACGCCTTCAGACAGGCTCTCCTCAACGGCAACGGCAGTGAGTCGATGACGGGCTGCCTGTTCGAGAAGGTCCAGGAGGCCGTCGACGCCGGTGATCTCACGCCCGGGCAGGTCGTCGACTGGACCGAGGGCCGCGGCTTCGACGGCCCGGTGCAGGACTACATCAGCCAGGTCGACGTCGTCATGGAGTGCAGCGCCGCCGGCTGACCCCGGCCGGATCCTGGTCCCCGGAGCTCCTGGCCCGATCCCACAGGGCCAGAAGCTCCGCGGGGTCGAGCTGCTCGAATCCCGAGCCGGTCCCGGCCAGTTCGAGTTCCATGATCTCGAAACGGCGACGGAACTTCGCCAGTGCCCTCCGAAGGGCGGTGTCGGGATCCACCTCGAGGTGACCCGCCAGCACCACCGTGGCCAGCAGTACGTCGCCCAGCTCCTCGGTCCGGTCGGCCTCCCCGGCCGCCTCCCGCAGCTCGGCCAGCTCCTCGCCGACCTTGGCCCACGCCGACTCGACGTCGCTCCACCGGAATCCGGCCCGGCGGGCCTTGGACGCCATCTTCGTGGCCAGGGCCAGGGCAGGCAGGGCGGGCAGGCCGTCCATGACCCCCGAGCGGTCCTTCTCCACCGTCTTGAGCTGCTCCCAGTTCGAGAGCACCTCCCCGGCCCCGTCCACCCTCACCTCGCCGAACACGTGGGGATGGCGGTAGATGAGCTTGTCCCTGATGCCGAGCACCACCTCGGTGAGATCGAACCAACCCTCCTCCTCGGCGATGGTCGAGTGCAGGAACACCTGGAGCAGGACATCACCGAGTTCCTCGGCCAGGTGATCGATTCTCTCGGGCGGGACATCGGTGATCACGGCTCCCTCCGGGTGGAGGCCCCGTCCACCGGGACCACCCTCACCGGTACCGGCCTCCGTACCAGCGGTGCCGGGAAGAGCATCGATGGCCTCGACCAGCTCGTAGGTCTCCTCGATCAGATGGCGGGTGAGTGAATGGTGGGTCTGGCTCCGGTCCCAGGGACACTCCCGGCGGAGCCGGGCCACCAGCTCGGCGAAGTCGGCCATGGCCGAAGCCGTGGTGGGGGGCATCTGCGGGATCCACAACGAGGTCAGATGGTCGGCTTCCACCGTCCTGTCGAGCTCGGACCACGGGACGGTCACCACCTCCTCGTCCCCGAGACCCAGATGGTGGAGGATTACGACCTCGGCCTCGACCGAGGCGCCACCGACTCCGGGCGGGCGGAGCAGACCTTCCGAGCTCAGCTTCACGTCGGACAGCACCTGACGGCTGCTGCACTGGGTGACCAGCAGTGGCCCGCTTCCCGTCCCGACGGTCGCCCCGAACCCGTGGGCGTCCACCAGCCGTGCCCCTACCGCCATGGGATCCACACCGAGGCGGTTCCACACCAGGTCGGTGAAGGACACCGCCGGGAGGATCTCCAGATCGACTTCGCCCGGAACCGGTGCTCCGCCGTCAGGGACGCCCCGGTCGTTACCTGCACCCAGGCGCTCCCTGAGCAGCTCCACCGTCCTTTCGGCCACGGAGGGGGAACCGGGAACGAGGTACAGCACCTCGCCGTGTTCGAGCGCCTCGGACACCAGGGAGTCGACGATGCGCCGGTACACCTCCTCGAAGGTGTCGGCTTCCTCGTACACCGAGTCGTAGGAGGGTGCCGAGATGAACTCCGCCGCGGGGTGGACACCGGTCCGCAGACGAATCCGCGGTGTCCGTATGATCCGTTCGCCGACCTCGGCGGTGATCAGCTCGGGCCCGGCGGGGCCGAGCCCGCCGACGACCACCCGGGGTCGGCCCCGGGTCACTGACCCGACTGGTCGGTGCCGGGATCGGGCTGGTTCCGGGTCGGGTCGGTGGGTGGCAGAACGCCTATCTGGCCCCCCTCGTTGACCCAGGTGCCGGCCCGGGGATCGATCTCGATGTCGGCGCTGTCGACGGCCGTGTTGAACCAGTCGGTCAGGGCGGCGGCGGTCAGATCGTCGACCACGGACTGGCGTCCGGCCTCATCGAGCGGCCGACGCTGGATCACATGCCACCCGAACTGACTCTGCACCGGCGCACTGACCTCACCGTCGGCCAGGCCGACGAGGGCGTCGGCGAACTCCGCCACGTACCGCGACGGCGGGGAGCAA
>DRKF01000021.1 GCA_011051915.1 Acidimicrobiales bacterium
AGGTCGTAGATGAGCTGACCGAGATCGAGGTCCTGCTCGATCCCGGCCCGGGTCTCCGCGGAAGGCTCGCCTTTGTGCTTCTTGATTTCTTCCCACCTCGAGTAGTTCGCCATCTTCATCTCCTTCTACGGGTTGCGCGTGGCGCAGTGTTGAGCGATCTCGCGGGCCCGAGTGACCTCGGCCCGCTCGTTGTTCCGTTGCTTGCGGAACGTGGTCAACAAGATGATCCGGCCATCGCTCGTGAAGCGGTAGGTGATTCTTCGAGCAGTCGAGCCGAGGGTGAACCGAAGCTCGAACAGACCTCCGCCCAGGCTCCGTGAGAGGGGCATCCGGGCACGCGATCCAAGCGAAGCCAGCCTGTCGATCACAACAACTGTCCGCTCCCATTCCGACTGACCGAGTTCCTCGAACCATTTGACGACTTCATCGTGCGCCTCGACTTCACCCACACTGACTATCATGTTATAAATACGATTATTGCACAATAGATATCATGACTCACACCATCAACCCACCCTCGGATCATCTGTGAGCGCCACGGGCGCTCCATGCGATACCCCCGAGGCCGCGGGCTCGTTCAGTCCTGACGGGTGAGGAGCTCCAGCCCGGGCTCGTCGAGCACGGAGAACCCGCTGCCCGAGGCGATACGCAGAGCCAGTTCCCTATCCTCGGTGTGGGCCACGAGACCATCCCGGTCGAAGAGAACGAACCGGTTGTAGCCGCGGGCGAAGGCCCGGTCGTGGGAGATGGTCACCAGGGTCGCCTCCAGCTCGGACAGGGCCACCTCGATGGCGAGGATCGATTCCAGGTCGAGGTTGTCAGTGGGCTCGTCCAGGAGCAGGACATTGGGCTGCTCGGTCTCCAACATGATGAGCTGCACCCGGGCCCG
This sequence comes from Acidimicrobiales bacterium, assembly GCA_011051915.1. Lineage (GTDB taxonomy): Bacteria > Actinomycetota > Acidimicrobiia > Acidimicrobiales > Poriferisodalaceae > DRKF01. Next base: position 890 of record DRKF01000021.1, read on the forward strand.
CTGACCGCCCGACAGCTCATCGGGACGGTGCCGGACGTGCCCGGCCAGCCCGTAGCGGCCCAGGACCCTGCGGGCGGATTCCTCGTTTCCGAATCTCTCCCCCACCAGTTCGAGCAGTGTTCCCCCGTGGTCACCGACCTCGTCGAGACGGTTCTCCTGTGAGAAGTAGCCGACCCGGGCCGTGGGCCCGTAGCGAACCCGACTGTGGTCCAGCTCCTCCCGCCTCAACAGCGAGGCGTCCCTCAGCACCTTCAGCAGGGTGGACTTGCCGACCCCGTTCTCGCCCAGCAGCAGCACCCGGTCCTCGTTCCAGACGGTGAGATCGAACGGCAGGAACAGATCGGGGATCTCGAGGCTCTCGACCTTCATGGCCACCTTGCCCGACCGCGAACCGTCGAACCGTACGGTGATCTCCCGCTCGGGGGGTGGGGCCTGGGGCGGGCCGGCGTCCCGAAACCGTTCCCAGCGGGTCTGGGCGGCGTTGGCCCGGCTGGCCAGATCCGGACTGATCGAGGCTCGCTGCTTCATGGTCTTGTAGAAGCGGAAGAGTCGCCGTTCCTCGTCGTGCCAGCGGTCCAGATCCCGGGCCAGGCGCTCGGCCCGCTCCCGGCGGGCCTGTGACAGCGTCGTGTAGGTGCCACCGTGGACCCAGGATCCGTTGTGCTCGAGGACCAGCATCCGGTCCACCGCCGTGCTCAGCAGGGTGCGGTCGTGGGAGACCATCAGCACGGTCTTGCCCAGGGACCGCAGCTCGCGTTCCAGCCAGGCCTTGCCGTTCAGGTCCAGGAAGTTGTCGGGCTCGTCGAGCAGCAGGACCGGTACCGGGGAGACCAGGAACGAACCCAGGATCAGCCTCTTGCGCTCACCTCCGGAGAGCCGGTCCAGGGGGCGTTCGGCCGACTCGTCGAACCCCTGGCCGAGCACCGACCGGGTGATCCGGTCGAACGCGGCCTCGATCTCGTACCCACCGAGCCCACTCCACTCGTCCAGAGCCTCACCCAGGGCCATCGCCGCATCCACGTCATGACCGGAGCGTTCGTACAGGTCGCGGACTCCGTGGAAGCGCGCCGCCATGTGATCGGGCAACCCCAGGGCCAGGGCGTCGGCCACGGTGGTCGCCGTCTCCGACCCGAATCCGGGATTCTGGGTCATGAAGGCGAGCTCACCCTCGACCGTCACATTTCCCTCGGTGGGGGCGAGTTCTCCGGCGATGAGCTGCAGCAGGGTCGTCTTGCCCACCCCGTTGGGACCGACCACGGCGGTTACCTCGCCGGCCCGGGCTCGAAACGACAGGTCCTGAACCGAGGGAGTGCCGTCGGGATACTCGAAGCTCAGGCCGGCCACATCGATGCTCATGGGTCACCGAGTCTGACAGGTACTCAGCGAGACGCCCCCGTCGTTTTCAAGACGGCGCCACACCCCGAACCCGGTCCGGGCTGTGGCAAGGTGGACCCATGGCGATCTGTGCGTTCATCGGTCTGGGCAACATGGGATATCCGATGGCGGGGCACCTGGCCTCGGCCGGTCACGACGTGAGGGTCTTCAACCGCACCGCGGCCAAGTCCGAGCGGTGGGCGGCGGAGCATCCGGGTGTCGCCGCGTCCTCAGCGGCGGAAGCGGCACGAGGGGCGGACTTCGTCTTCACCTGCGTGGGCAACGACGACGACGTCCGGTCGGTCGTGTACGGAGCCGAGGGAGCTCTCTCCGCCCTGGAGAGCGGGGCGGTACTGGTCGATCACACGACGGCCTCGAACGATCTGGCCGTGGAGCTGGCCGAGGCCACCGCCGCCAAGGGCGTGGGTTTCGTGGACGCTCCCATATCGGGCGGACAGGCCGGAGCGGAGAACGGAACGCTGAGCATCATGTGCGGGGGTACCGAGCAGGACTTCGAGACCGCCCGGCCGGTGATGGAGGCCTACGGAGCCACAATCGTGCGGATCGGAGCGGCCGGATCGGGCCAGCTCACGAAGATGGTCAACCAGATCCTCTGCGCCGGAGCCATTCAGGGTGCGGCCGAGGCTCTGGCCTTCGGTCAGAAGGCGGGGCTCGACATGGACAAGGTGCTGGCCGCCGTGTCCAAGGGGGCGGCCGGCTCGTGGTATCTGTCCAACCGGGGCGAGACCATGGTCGAGGACCGCTTCGACTTCGGTTTCGCCGTCGACTGGATGGCCAAGGACCTCGGTCTCGTACGTGAGGAGAGCAGCCAGATCGGCGCCGAGGTGCCCCTGACCGAACTCACCGCCGATTACCTGGCCCGCTCCCAGGAGGCCGGTGACAATCGCTGCGACGCAACGGTGATCATCCGCCGGTACCGGGAGAGCTGATCCCCGCCCCCTGGTTCAGGGTTGGGGGGAGATGCGGGGTTGGATCTCTGCTACGTGCAGGGGTAGGTCGCTGGTGGTGTGGAGGGGGTCGATGGTGCCGGTGCGGCCGGTGTTGTCCTCCCAGGTGACGGCCCATTCCACGGTGATGGCGGTGCG
>DRKF01000022.1 GCA_011051915.1 Acidimicrobiales bacterium
CGGGCGACCCCGACCTGCCTTCCGTGGAGCACCCCCTGGGCGTCGGGGTCGACTCCGGTGCGCCCCGATCCTCATCGCCCCCACCAACCACCGCCTCACCAACCGCCGCGACTTGTTTCCGGTCGCGCCTGCGCAGACGCCTGGGCGTTGGAATGAAGCGGGGAAGGGGGACCGGCTTCCGGTCGCCCGTACGTAGGCGACTGACCGCAGCCTCGATTATGGCCATGGCTCTTGCCGTCGTTGGCCCGCCGGCGACTGCCAGCGCCCATGGTGCCCCGCCGGAACTCGAGATCCAGGCCCTGATCCGATCGGCGACCGATCCGCTGACGATCAACTACCAGGTCACCGCAACGTTCGCCGACGGCGATCCTGCTGATGTCACGGTCGTGTTCGAGGCGGTAAGCGAATCCGGCGGCGTCATCGAGCGAACGCCCGCCGAACCCACCTCGCCGGGCGTGTCCATCCTCGAAGTTCGGTTCCCGGACACCGGCCTGTGGACCGTCACCGTTGAAGCGACCGGCGAGGACGGCACCACCAACGTGACCTTCACCGAGAACCTCCCGTGGCCGCACTATGCCGCCGAAGCCGGGACGCCCAAGGTCAAGGTCGACACTGTCAACCCGGATCGGGAAGGAACTCTGCTCGCCCCAGGAGCCCCGCCTTCGCCTGACAGCATCACTGATACGCAGCCACGACCGGCGGACACAGCGTCGGCGGCCGCCGAGGAGGACGAACCGGCACCGACCGCCTCCGCTGCGTCAGCCAGTGAGTCACAGTCGCCGGGCAGCACGTCTGGTGAGGCTGCGGTCGTGGTCAATCGGGACATCCCGCTGAGCACGCTGCGGGGCGATGTCCTGCTTCGGCTCGCACATCTGATGGCACTGGCCGTGTGGGCGGTGCCGCTCGTCGGCTGGCTCTTCGGCGCCCGTGGTCGCCGCCTCACGAACCTCTCGCTGGCCGGCATGACGGCGACTCTCGGAACCGGTGTGCTGCTCGCCGTCTGGGGAGCCCCCCTCGAGTCGCCGGGCCTGCTTCGCTGGAGCGATCTCGGCGAACGGCTCCTCGGCACCACCTACCAGTGGGCCTTCATCGCCAAACTCGCCGCGACCGCCCTCGCTGCCGCCGCGACCGTACTGATGGCATGGCGCCGTGCCCGTCCGGCCCCGGCGATCGCGCTCGGTGGGATCAGCGGCGCCGCCGTCGCAGTGACCATCATGACCCAAGCCCACCTGTTCGCCCACCTGTAGGGCACCGGCAGGTGGTGTCTGGCCCGGTCGCCGGTTGCCGTTCCTTGCCGAGTCGACATGACGGTAGGCGGGCCGGTTGAGGAGGTGCCGGTTGTTCGGGCGCGGCAACCCCCTTCGATGCGGCCCGGGCCGGGTAGCCGGTGGCTTGTACCATTCAAGGGAATCGGCAGGCGGCCGATTCGGAACGGGTGGTGTCACAGGTGACGACGTTGCAGGTCGAGGCGGTGGTGGCGGGGAGGAAACGGGCCGGGGCGCCTGAGCATCCTCTGGCGGTGGCGTTGTCGGCGGGCCCCACGTCACTGCGGCATCTGATCGAGGCGGTCGTCCGGGCCGAGGTTCAGGCGTTCGTGGCCCGGGCCGCGGATGAGCGTCTGGTGCGAGTGCTGACCGAGGAGCAGCTCGTCGAGGGACTGGCCGCCGGCGCAGTTCGCAGCGGCGGGCGGGAGGTGGCGGCGGAGGTGGACCCCGACAGCGCCGTTCACACCGCCCTCGAAGCCCAGCGCGACGGGTTGTTCCAGACCATGGTGGACGACGCGCCGGTGGACGACCTCGACGAGGTGATCGAGATTCGCGACGGCACCCGGGTCATGTTCCTGCGGCTGGTGCCGCTGGTGGGGGGCTGACCCTCGGTGTTGGCGTGGGAGGAGGCGGGAGCGAGGCTGTCCGCGGTCGCCGACCAGCACTGGCTACGGTCGGCCCGGCAGCGGGTCGGCCGCCTCGAGTCGGAACTGCAGAGCCTGGCTGAGCCGCTGCTGGAACCCCGAACCTGGAGCCTTCACGGCGAGCAACAACGGAAGCTGTCGGAGGCCGCGACGGGTCTCGACGAGCTGGGCGGCGAGCAGTTGCGCTCGGTGATGGATGCGCTGCATCCGCAGCTGGGGCCTTCGCTCGCTGCCTGGTGGAAAGCCGCGGTGAGTCAGCCGTTCGGGTGGGGTCCTGGAGCCTTCCGAGCGCCGTCCGACCCGGCGCTGACCCGCGACCGGCGCATACGCGACCTGAAGGATCTCGTGGGCACAGCGGGACCCCATGCCGAGCCACTCGAGTGGTTCGCGGCGTGGGCTCCGTACCTGAGCGTGCCGGACAGGTTTGTTGTGGAGCCGGTCGACATCGGTCCCCTCCTGGCTGCCGGCATCGACGCCGGAGGGCCGGTCGGAGAGGCGACGTTCCGGACTCTGATCGACAGTGCCACCGGTGAGCACCCGATCGGGGGCATGGGTAGCCATGTGATCGTCGGGCTCCTGCGCAGCTCCAGGACCGGGGGTTGGGAGTTCATCGAGTCGATGCTGCTGACCGCTCAGCGCCAGGAGGGTCTGCGGCAGTCCATTCTGGAAGCTGCCGGTGGGGCCCACCCCGATGCGTTCACCCGGATCATCGATCTCATCTCGAGCGAGGATCTGATCCGGTTCGCGGCGACGATCAGCGCTGTCTCGGCCTGGCTCGGCTTTCCCGAGCACGCCGAGCGCCTCGATGACGCCGAGCGCAGGCTTCGTCTGCTGCAGGCGTACCGGACCGATCGGGGTCTCGCAGCTCGACAGGTCATCGAAGGCGAGGCGTGGGACACCTACGTCGGGCTGTGCGCGACAGCGCAGCACGATGTCCTGCCGGCGTTGGACCTGGCACGCGAAGCGCTCAGGCTTGCCGACAGGGACAACCGGGCGGCGGCCCTGCGCTTCCTCGTCTACTCCGGGCTCCCCATCGAGTACCTGCTGCCGAGCTTCGTCGCAGCAATGGCGGATCCGGATCTCGGGGTGGCGAGCATGGCCCACCGCGCGCTCGTGTGGAACGGGTACCGACCGGAGGCGTCAGACGGGGAGCTGTACGGCGCGCTCGATGATCTCGCCCGCCGACTGCCGGAGAAGACCCGCCGGGCCGAACCGGTCGGGATAGACCCCGATCCGGTGCCCCTGGACCGTGGCGCAGTGGTGGCGACCATGACCGCCGTCCTCGGTGACCGGCCACTCGAGCCGTTGCTGGCGCACCTGCCGTCCATGGATCCCGCCACCCGAGGGGCCCTGGCGCGGAAGGCCGGAGAACGGGGGAAACTCGACGGAGATCTGCGCCGCGCCGTCGTCAAGTTGGTCGGTGACCGTTCGAGCATGGTCCGAAAGTGCGCCGTCGAGGCCATGGAGGGACTACAGGTCGATGCCGCCGAGGCGCTCGAGCTCGAACCCCTCCTGACCCGCAGGGCAGGGGATCTGCGCCGCGGAGTCATCGGCCTGCTGGGCCGGCTTCCCGTTTCCGATGCACTGGATTCGTCGCGACGACTGTGGAACGGGTCTGAACTTCAGCGAGACGCCGCCTGTGAGCTGCTCAGCACCCTCGACCGCCGGCCGGCAGTTGTCGCGACCGCCCAAGGATTCCTGGCCGACGGCGCCTCGGAGACCCAGCAGGCGTTTCTCGCCCTGGTGGTGGGTGAGAAGCAATCGGGGGTCGATGACCGGACGCTCGGCCTGTTCACACCGGATGAGATGACGGCGCCGCACCCGCCCCACACCGGTCCCGAGGGTCGCCGGTTCAGTGACCCGGCTGCGTTCAGGATTCTGGGCGAGCTCGATGACCTGGCCGAGTCGCACCGGAACACCGTGTTGGAGTTGGTCACCTGGCAGGACAGCACCGAGGTTCTTCTTGCCGACGCCACCTGGTTGCCCGGTGCCTTCCATCGAAATCGTGCCTGGGCTGGAGAACTCGACTGGGGGATGGTGCTGCCGGAAGTGTTCCGGGGCTGGTGGGACAACCGTCCGGCCGACTGCCGTGGAGAGTCCGAGGCCCTCGACGCGCTGCGGGCCCTCGTCGTGTCGCAACTCTGTGTCGACCACGAGGACCCATCCTTCATCCGAGGGCGCCGCTCCCCGGTGCGAGAACTGCTCCGTCCTCTCGTGGGCCCGGACCTCCTCCAGCTGCGCCATCCGGGGGTCGTCCGGCACGTTCTGGAGTGGCTGCTGGTGGAAGCCGCCGACCAGTCGGTGATCGACGAGTGTATGGATGCGACCGAAGTCGCCCTCGCTTCGATACCAGGTACGTGGTTGCAACGGCTGACGGAGTCGGTTGACGAAGGTCGCCGGTACGAGGTGGAGTGGCGCGGCGGCTTCGTCCAGCTATGCCCGTGGATCACCTTGACCCAGAACCTGCTCATCGGGAAGCCGTCCCTGATGACCA
>DRKF01000023.1 GCA_011051915.1 Acidimicrobiales bacterium
CTCATGCTCCGGCGCATGTACGGCCTGGTGGACGGACCCTCGGATCGTCTCCTGGAGTGGTCACGTCCGGTGTCGGGTGCCTACTGGTTCGCCCCCTCCGTGGAGTCGATGGAGGCATTGGGCTCCCGGACCTGACTGGGTCCCGGGCGGTCACCGGCAGCAGGTGGTGGGGCCCTTGAGGATCTCGACCTCGAGGGTCAGGTGCGGTGGGGGTGGGTCACCGGCAGCAGGTCGTGGGGCCCTTGAGGATCTCGACCTCGAGGGTCTCGGAGTCACCGGTGCGTACGTACCACTCCCAGCGGGCCCCGTCGGGATCCCGCACCCAGGTCTCGGTCTTGGTGGCGTAGCAGCAGGCGGCGTCGGTCTCGGGGGTGGGGTCCAGCCCCGCCGCCTCGAGTCGCTGTTCGGCGCGGGTCACCTCGGCGGCGCTCTCCACCTCCACCCCGAGGTGGTTGAGCGTGGCTCCCTCGGGGCCCTCGAACAGCACCAGCTTCAGGGGCGGATCGGCAATGGCGAAGTTGGCGTAGCCGGGTCGCAATCGGGCCGGCGGGGTCGCGAACATCTTCGTGTAGAAGTCCACCGCGGCATCCAGATCGGTCACGTTGATCGCCAGTTGCAGTCTTGACATGGGTTCCTCCGGTGTCCTCGGTGACCCCCTTGGGTCCCGACATACGGTGGTGCCATCATATCGACATAAGTCGATATGACAAGGGGTTTAGGGCCTGGTCGCCGATGGCGGCCGGAGAAAGCGGTGGCCTGACCGCTGGGGATGATCGTTCCGGACGTGGGTGCCAACTGGAGACGGACCCGTGGGGACGGCACCATGGTCCCACCGACCAGCGGAGTCGAGCAGGGGAGCGGGGAGCATGGACCGGAAAGAGACCGACGCCGGGGGGTTGGCTCCACCGGAGTACGAGACCATCCGCTACGAGGTCGACGACGCCGTCCTGACCATCACCCTGAACCGTCCGGATCGACTCAACGCCTTCACCGGAGTCATGCTCACCGAGCTCCTCGACGCCTTCGACCGATCCGATGCCGACGACCGGATCCGGGTGGTGATCGTCACCGGCGCCGGGCGGGGCTTCTGTGCCGGAGCCGATCTGTCGATGGGCGCGGGGACCTTCGACTTCGAGTCCCGGCCCGACCGCGACCAGAGGACCGAGGTTCCGGGCCGCGACACCCCCCGCGACGTGATCCGGGACGGTGGTGGCCTTCTGGCCCTGAGGATCCACAGGTCCAACAAACCGGTCATCGCCGCCATCAACGGGCCCGCGGTCGGGGTCGGCATAACCATGACCCTGCCGATGGACATCCGAATGGCGGCCCACGGGGCCCGTATCGGCTTCGTGTTCTCACGACGGGGGCTGGTCCCCGAGGCCTGTTCCTCGTGGTTCCTTCCCCGGCTGGTGGGAGTGTCGCGGGCCCTGGAGTGGGCCTACACGGGCCGGGTCTTCGACGCCGGCGAGGCCCTGGAGGCCGGTCTCGTCCGCAGCGTCCACGATCCCGGTGAACTCCTCTCGGCCGCCCGGCGCCTGGCGGGGGAGATCTCCGAGGGTACGTCGGCGGTCTCGGTGACCCTCATCCGCCACATGATGTGGAGGATGCTGGGCGCCGATCACCCCATGGAGGCCCACCGGATCGACAGTCGCGGGATCCACCAGCTCGGCCGGGCCGCCGACGCCCGCGAGGGGGTCGCCTCGTTCCTCGAGAAGCGCCCACCGGAGTTCACCATGAGCCCGACGGAGGATCTGCCCGACTTCTTCCCCTGGTGGGAAGAGCCGGGATTCTCATGAGACCCCTCGACGGGGTCCTGAGGTCACCTCGGGACGTCACCGTGGAGTGGTTGACCGGCGTCATGGGCCCGAAGGTCGGGGCGCGGGTGGTCGACGTCGAACCCGAATCGGTGGGCACGGGCCAGATGGGCGAGTGCCTCCGCTACCGGTTGAGCTGGGATCGGCCCGAGGCCGGTGGCCCGGCCTCGGTTGTGGTGAAGCTGGCCTCGCCCGACGAGACCAGCCGGGCCACCGCCCAGGCGACGCGGAGCTACGAGCGGGAGGTTCTCTTCTACCGGCACGTGGCCGGCACCGTGGACATCAGGACACCCCATTGCTGGCACGCCGCCTTCGACCCCGCCACCGGCGACTTCGACCTGGTCCTGGAGGACCTCGCTCCCGCCGTTCAGGGAGACCAGCTCCAGGGTTGTTCGGCCGATCAGGCGGCGGCCGTCGTGGCGGAGCTGGCGGCGTTGCAGGCACCGCGATGGAACGACACCACCCTGGCGGGGCTGGACTGGCTCCAGTACCGCGACGCCGAGTCGGTCGAGTTCGTGGCCGGGTTGTACCGCGGGGTCCTCGACGGTTTCGTGGAGGGTCTGGGGTCCCTGTTGGAACCCGGGGCGATCGAGCTGGCCCGTCGGTTCGCCACCGTGATCGAGGCCTGGCTCGTCGGGCGGGGTCCGGTACCGACCGTTGTCACCCATGGTGATTTCCGGCTCGACAACATGATGTTCGGCCCCGCCGGTTCGCGAGTGGCCGTGGTCGACTGGCAGGGGCCGGGTCGCGGCGATCCGGCCGCGGATCTCGCCTACTTCCTGGGGTCGGGATTGACGACGGACGACCGCCGGAGCCACGAGAGGGACCTGGTAGCCCTCCACCATCGCCTGCTGTCGGCCCGCGGGGTGGAGGGGTACGGGTTCGAGCGGGGCCTGGAGGGCTACCGGTTCCACGCCTTCGGGGGACTGGTGATGGCAGTCATCGCCAGCCAGATCGTGGTCCGGACCGAGCGGGGCGACGCCATGTTCGCCACCATGGCCAACCGACACACCCAACAGGTTCTGGATCTGGACTCTGAGTCGCTGTTGGGCGGGGGCTGAGCGGGTTCTTCGGGGTTCTGGTTCTCAGTTCAGGACGCGAATCGGGGGACACCGTGGCGGCGCCATGGTGTCCCCCGAATCTCTCGGCGTGGAGGTGGCGGGAATCGAACCCGCGTCCTTCATCGCATCGGTGAGGCTTCTCCGAGTGCAGCCGATGGTTGGTTGTCGGGGATTCGCCGGGCATCGGCACCCTACGAATCCCTTAGCCGACTGAGATGTCCCCGGTGGTGTGTCGACACCGCCGCCGGGTGAGCCCCACTTGATGAAGGCATCCGGTGTCCGTGGGGCCGGGGCACCGGAGCCGAGACTCACCGCCTATCAGGCGGCGAGTGCCAGTTCGTCGTTGGAAACGTTGGCGTTTGTGTTTGTTTCCGACTCTTTAACGTGGATTCGGAGACCACGACTCGCTTCACTCACCTGAGCAGACAAAGTCGAAGCCGATCACCCCCGTGATGTGCTGGTGCTGCTGTTGCCGTACCCATTGTACCGGTAGCGGTATCGAAGTGGCCATGGGGTGCGCGATCCGGCGGGAGGTCTTGGGGCGGGGGTGGCGGTCATCTCCGCCGATGGCGGGCCATGGCCCTCTCGGCCTCGCGGTCGGCGTCGCGGCGGGCGATCACCTGGCGCTTGTCGTAGCTCCGTCTCCCCCGGGCGAGGGCCAGCTCCAGCTTGGCCCGACCCTGGCGGAAGTAGATCGAGAGGGGAACCAGGGTCAACCGTTCCTGATCCACGCGTGAGCCGAGGCGATCGATCTGGGATCGGTGGAGCAGCAGCTTGCGGGGGCGATCGGGATCGTGGCCCGTGAAGGCCGAGGAATGGGACCACGGTGAGATGTGCAGGCCGTGTACCCACATCTCGCCGTTCTCGATGCGGGCGTAGGAGTCGGCCATCTGGACATTGCGATCCCTGAGGGACTTGACCTCGCTGCCCCGCAGGACCATCCCCGCCTCGACGGTGTCGAGGATCTCATAGTCGCGGCGGGCCCGCCGGTTGGTGGCCACGACCGTTCGATCCGACGGAGTGCGGTCCTTGGACCCCTTCTTGGCCATGGCGGGTCAGGCTACCCGCGGATTTCGATCGCCACGGGAACACCCCTTGGACCCCTTCTTGGCCATGGCGGGTCAGGCTACCCGCGGATTTCGATCGCCACGGGAACAGCCCTTGGACC
>DRKF01000024.1 GCA_011051915.1 Acidimicrobiales bacterium
CGTCGACGCCCGGGGTCGACTCACCTTCGGTGAGCTGGCCGAGCAGACCGATCTGGTCGCCTCCGCCCTGTTGGATCTCGGTGTTCGCCCCGGTGACGTCGTGGGCGCCCAGCTGCCGAACTGGAACGAGTTCGTGGTTCTGATGTTGGCCGTGGAGAGAATCGGGGCGGTCATGAACCCCGTCGCCCCGATCTTCCGGATGAGGGAACTCAGCGGAATGTACGAGTTGGCCCGACCGGTTCTGACCGTCGTCCCCGACTCGTTCCGGGGATTCGACTTCCCCGGGCTCCACGCCGAACTGGCCGAGGTCACGCCGTCGCTCCGCGAGATCGTGGTCATAGGCGAGGACCAGGGTGCCGGTACCCGCACCTGGGACGATCTCCTCGACGCCGGCCGCCGCTCCGAGATCGACTCCGACACCCTCGACCTGCTGGCCCCCGATCCCAACGCGGTGGCCGAGCTGATCTTCACCTCGGGTACGACGGGCACGCCCAAGGGGGTGCTGCACACCCACAACACCCTCGGTATCGGCACCCAGGCCATGATCGACAGCCAGAGCATCACGTCGAGGGACGTGGCCCACATGGCCTCGACCTTCGCCCACCAGACCGGCTACCTCTTCGGGGCCCGGCTCTGCGTCCAGGCCGGGATCACCGGCGTGTTCCAGGAGGTGTGGGATCCGGCCCGGTTCGTCGAGCTGGTCGAGCAGCACCGGATATCTCTCTCCTTCGGGGCCGCCCCGTTCCTCGCCGACGTGCTGGGCGTTCCCGATCTGGCCGATCACGACCTGTCGTCCTTCCGGGTCTTCGGCTGCTTCGGAGCCGCCATCCCCGGGCCGCTCCTGGAGCAGGCGGCGGAGAAACTACCGGCCCAGGTGATGCCCGGATGGGGAATGAGCGAGGTCTCCCTCATGACCACGACCCGACCCGGCGATCCCCCCGCCAAGATCTCCTCCACCGACGGGGCCCCGCTTCCCGGCAACGAGGTGCGGGTGGTCGGGCCCGACGGCGAACCGGTACCCACCGGCGAGGAGGGAGACCTGGAGTGCCGGGGGGTGTTCGAGTTCGTCGGCTACGTGCAGGGACGCGATTTCACGTCGGGCTTCTACCACGACGACTGGTTCATGACCGGCGACCGGGCCCGCCTCGACGAGGACGGCTACCTGAGGATCACCGGGAGGTCCAAGGACCTCGTGATCAGAGGGGGCGAGAACGTGCCGGTCAAGGAGATAGAGGATCTCCTCCTCCGCCATCCCGACGTGGCCGGGGTGGCGATCGTGGGCAAGCCCGATCCCCGCCTGGGTGAGATCGCCTGCGCGTTCGTACTCCCCGTCGAGGGCCGCACCCCGACCCTGGGGGAGTTGACCGAACTGCTCGCCGGGGAGAAGGTCACCAAGCAGTTCTGGCCCGAGGCCCTCGTCCTGATCGAGGAGTTCCCCACCACCCCCAGCGGCAAGGTTCAGAAGTTCAAGCTGCGGGAATCGCTGCTCTGACCCTCCAGGATGGGCAGGAGGGTGAGCCCGTCCTTCTCGGCCTCGATGCGCTGGAGGTAGAACGAGCTCTCGAACAGGGCCAGCAGGGTGCCGTCGCGGCGGCGCAGGACCTCCACACCGGGCAACCGCCGCAGTTCCTTCATCGATTCCTCGTCGGTCCTGCGGGCCACGTTGAACGGGGCGGCCCGTAACTCCACCGGTGCTCCGAACTCGTTCTCCAGGCGGTGGGTGGCCACCTCGAACTGCAGGGCACCGACCGCGGCCAGTACCGGCTCGACGTCGCCGATGTCGTCGTCGCGGAGGACCTGGATCACGCCCTCCTGGTCCAACTGCTCGAGACCCCGACGAAACTGCTTGAACCGGCCGGTGTCGGTGGTGCGGATCCTTCGGAACATCTCGGGGGCGAAGGCGGGGATCGGCGGGAACTTCACCGCCGGATCGACATAGAGCGTGTCACCCACCCTCACATCGCCGGCATTCACCAGTCCGACGACGTCTCCGGGGTAGGCCTCCTCCACGGTGGAGCGATCCGAGCCGAACACGGTGTGGGCGTACTTGGTGGAGAAGGGCTTTCCGGTGGGCTCGTGGACCACGGACATCCCCCGTTCGAAGCGCCCCGAGCACACCCTCACGAAGGCCACCCGGTCCCGGTGGGCCTTCTCCATGTTGGCCTGGACCTTGAAGGCGAACCCCGAGAACGGGGCGTCGAGGGGCCGGGGGCGATCGTCGACGTCCAGGCGGGGGGAGGGGGAGGGAGCGAAGTCGACGACGGCGTCGAGCAGGAGCCGCACCCCGAAGTTCGTGAGGGCCGAACCGAAGAAGATCGGGCTGGACTCCCCCGCCAGGAAGGTCTTGGGGTCGAGGTCGGCCCCGATGGCCGACAACAGCTCCAGCTGGTCCATGGCCTCCGACCAGCCGTCCAGAGCCGAACCGTCGTAGCCGTCCACGGGATGGATCTCCTCGGGGGCGGCCTTGGAACCGCGGTCGGTGCGGTCGAACTTCACGAAGTTGCCGGAACGGCGATCGACGACCCCGTGGAAGTCACCGGGAATACCGACGGGCCAGGTCACCGGGGTGGGGGTGATGCTCAGGGTCTCCTCGATCTCGTCGAGAAGCTCGAGAGGGTCGCGACCCGGGCGGTCCCACTTGTTGATGAAGGTGAGCAGCGGAACCTCCCGCTGGCGGCACACCTCGAACAGCTTGAGGGTCTGGGGTTCTATCCCCTTGGCGGCATCGAGAACCATGATGGCGGCGTCGGTGGCCGCCAGGACCCGATAGGTGTCCTCGGAGAAATCGCGGTGCCCCGGTGTGTCCAGCAGGTTGAGCACCCGGTCCCGGTACCGGAACTGCAGAGCGGTGGAGGTTATGGAGATACCGCGCTTCTGCTCCATCTCCATCCAGTCGGAGGTGGCGGTTCGGCGACCCTGGCGGGTCTTGACGGCTCCGGCCTCGCTGATGGCACCGCTGTAGAGGAGGAACTTCTCGGTGAGGGTCGTCTTACCGGCGTCGGGATGGGAGATGATGGCGAAGGTACGGCGGGACGCCGCCGCTTCGGAGGGGGAGGTCACCCCCCGATTGTACGGGCCGGGGCGACACTCTCCCCGGAGATCACCAGGAGAGCTCCTTGCAACCCGAGTGGTTCTCCGGCTCGACCTGGAAGGTGGCGTGGGAGACGCCGAACCTGTCGGCCATCAGGTCCCGGGCGGCGTCGAGCACCGCGTGGGGGTCGGCACCGATACGGATCATGACGTGGGCCGAGGCCGCATCCATTCCCGAGGTGAGGGTCCACACGTGGAGGTCGTGAACGTCGACCACCTCGGGGATCGAGGCCAGGGCCTCCCCGATCTCCTCCACGTCGAGGCCGGGTGGTGCCGCCTGCAGGAGGATCCTCACGGCCCGGGAGCCCAGGCGCCAGGTACGAGGCAGGATCCACAGTCCGATTCCGGCCCCGATGACCGGATCCACCCAGGTCCAGCCGAACACCTGCAGCACGACGGCGGCCACGATCACGCCGACCGACCCCAGGGTGTCGGCCAGGACCTCCAGATAGGCCCCCTCGACGTTGATGCTCTCCTTGGATCCCTCCCTCAGCAGGAGGAAGGCCACGATGTTCACGATGAGGCCGCCGGTGGCGATTATCAGCATCGGCAGACCCAGGACCTCCGGCGGCGAGGTGAGCCTGCGGATGGCGTCGATCAGAACGTAGATCGCCACCGCGAACAGCAACAGCGAGTTCACGAAGGCGGCCAGGATCTCCAGGCGGTAGAGCCCGAAGGTGTGGGAGGTGGAACCCTCCGACCCCTCCCTCTCGGCGAAGCGGCTGGCCAGCCGGATCGCAGCCAGGGCCATACCCAGACCGATGACGTCGGTGGCCATGTGCCCGGCGTCGGAGAGCAGGGCGAGCGAGTTGGTAACGAACCCGCCCACCGCCTCGGCCACGAAGAAGACCAGGATCAGAACGAACGAGATCATCAGGGGTCTCTGGTGGCGGGCCCCGGCCCGGGCCAGGTCCATGCCGTGGACGTGGAGATCCTCGCCTGACCCGTGATCGTGATCAGCCACGACTCACTCCCCACTGCTCGCCGGCGGAGTGCTGCAGATGGTCGAGCCCCATGTCTACGAGGGCCTCGACATGATCGTCGTCGAGGGAGTAGTGGACCACCCTCCCCTCACGGCGACGACGTACCACCCCGGCGGAACGAAGGAGCCTCATCGACTGGGACACCCCGGTCTCGGACACCCCCACGGCGGCGGCCACGTCGCACACGCACAACTCACCGGCGGACCTCAGGGCGTAGAGGATCCTCAGACGATTGGGGTCGGACATGAGCTTGAACATCGACGCCACCTCCTCGATGTCCGCGGCCCGGGGCAACCGTCGCCGGGCCTCGGCCACCCTCTCGGCGTCTATCACCCTGATCTCACATTGATCGGGGCCACTGTCGGGGCCGTCCCCTTCGAAACCGTGCCCATCGGAACCGTGCCCGTCGGACCCGTGGGCCTCCCCGTCGAGACTGCCTGCCAATATCTGCATGATTGCGAAGATATACAGAAGTCCTCCCCGGGTCAACGACCGCCGACCTCGCTGACTAGCTTTGGGCGCCAGGGGGCACGCACCATGGACCAGGATTCGAACCGGCCCGCAACCGGATCCGGGGATTCGCCGGACAGCCCTCCGCGGCACCACGGGACCGCCTCGCGCGACAGGCATCCGCCGCACCCCCACACCACCCCGCACGACAGTCCCGAGGAGACCGGCCGCTGGATCGGGCGCCCCCTCCCCCGGCGGGAGGATCCGGCCCTGCTGACCGGGAGGGTGCCCTACCTGGCCGACCTCGACCGCCCGGGTACGGCCAGGGTCCGCTTCGTCCGCAGTACGGTCGCCCACGCCCGGGTCACCGGCATCGAGACCGACACGGCCCGCGCCATGCCGGGAATCATCGGGGTGTTCACCGCCGACGATCTGGCCACCGTCTCCCCCGCCGGCTCCCTGGCCCCTCAGCGCTCCACCCACGAGCTGGGCACGAGACCCACTCCGTACTTCGCCCTGGCCCGGAACAGGGTGAGGCACGTCGGGGAGGCCATCGTGGCCGTTGTGGGGGAGACCGCGGCGGCCTGTGCCGATGCCGCCGAGGCGGTGGTGATCGAATACTCCGAACTCCCGGTGGTGATCGATGTCGAGGCCGCCCTGTCGCCCGAGTCACCGGTGGTCCACGAGGGCTGGCCCGACAATGTGGCCGGGGTGTTCGAGGTCTCCATGGGCGACCCCGAGCAGGCCCGGATGGCCGCGGCCCATTCGGTGACGGAGACCTTCCGGATCCAGCGCCAGACCGCGGCATCGCTCGAGCCCCGGGGGGTGCTGGCGATCCCCGACCCCTACGAGGACCGCCTGACGGTCTGGACCTCCACCCAGAGTCCCAACATCGTGAGGGACTTCCTGGCCGAGGCCACCGGGATACCCCAGAACCGGCTCACCGTGCGGGTGCCGGCCGTCGGGGGAGGGTTCGGGGCCAAGTTCCACCACTATCCCGAGGAGACCGCCGTGACTCTCCTGGCGGTACTGATCGGCCGGCCGGTCATGTGGGTGGAGGACAGGACCGAATCGTTCACCGCCACCGTTCACGCCCGCGAGCAGGTGGTCCGAGCGACCATGACCGCCGACGAGGAAGGCCGGATCACCGCGGTGATCGCCGACATCAGCTCCGACCAGGGCGCCTACATGCACATGGCCTCCTACGGCCCGGCCTGGCTGACCTCGGTCATGATGACCAACGTCTACGCGGTGCCCAACGCCGCGGTCCGACTGTCGGCCGTGGTCACCAACAAGACCCCCTCGGGTTCGTACCGCGGTTGGGGCCAGCCCCAGGCCAACTTCGTGGTCGAACGGCTGGTGGAGCTGCTGGCCGCAGAGATGGGTGTCGACTCCCTGGAGCTGCGCCGCCGGAACTTCGTCCCCCCGGACCGCTTCCCCTACACGGGCCTGTTCCACACCTTCGACAGCGGGCGCTACGAGGAGTGCCTCGATCTGACCCTGGAACGGGCC
>DRKF01000025.1 GCA_011051915.1 Acidimicrobiales bacterium
AGTTCGGCCCGGTCGGGACACCGCAGCCCGATCCGGCCCTCCCTGACCGGCAGCGGGACGTGGCCCTCTCTGGCCACCGACTTCGCCGTCAGCACCGCGGTGAGCCCTCCCGGCCAGTGACGGACGAGCAGCTCCCTGACCGCCGGTGTGATCTCGGCCAGTTCCTCGGCCATGGCGATCCCGCCCACCAGAACGGCCATGGCCATGTCGTCGGGCCTCCGCTTGACGGCCCGGATCCTCTCCAGCACCTCCTCGTCCCCGGCCCTTCCGACCAGGCCGTACACGGTGTCAGTGGGCACGACCGCGATTCCCCCGCGCGAGAGGACCGCCTCCACGGCCGCCCATCCGGCGCCGGGAGCGGCGCCCCGGTGGGCCACCAGGAACCGGGATCGACCCAACTGGTCCTCGTGCACGGCCACGTCCACCAGACCCGCCGCCTCGGCCCGGAGTCGGGCCCGGGCCACCTGGGCGGGATCCATCTCCACCACGATCACCCCCCCGGGGCGCAGCCACGTGCTCGCCCCTTCGATCACCGCGGCCACGTCTGCGAAACCGTCCCCACCACCGATGAGGGCCCTCTCGGGCTCCCAACCGGTGACCGCCTCGTCCACCTCGTCTCCCGGGGATATGTAGGGGGGGTTGGCGGTCACGAGGTCCACGTTCCCCCTCAGCTCGGGCGGCAGGGCGGAGTACCAGTCCCCCGCCACCAGGCGTACCCGGCTGCCCGGACGCCCGACGCCCGCCAGATTGGCCCGGGCCACGGTCAGGGCGTCGGGGGAGACATCGGTCCCCCACACCCGGGCCCGGGGATGCTCCACGGCCACCGCCAGGGCGATGGCCCCCGAACCGGTGCCCAGATCCACGACGACCGGTTCACGCCGCGAACCGTCGGCGGGAACAGCCGTGGCGGCCTCCACCGCGGCCAGCTCGGTCAGGGCCAGGTCCACCAGCGTCTCGGTCTCCGGACGTGGGATCAGAACCCGCCGATCGACCATCAGGTCGAGGCGACGGAAGCCCCAGTGACCCAGCACGTACTGCAGAGGCTCACCGAGCAGTCGACGGGACAGCATGGCGTCGAAGCGGGCCACGCCCTTCTCCGTGGCCGGCTCCCCTCGGCGCAGGAACCACTCCCCGGGCTCGAATCCGGCTGCCTCCTCGGTGATGAAGCGGGCGTCCATGGGCCCCGACGCGACCTCGGAGGCCGCGAGCCGGCTGCGGGCCTCCCTCTCCAGCTCGGCCCAGGTGAGGCCACCCTCGGGTATCCCGTGCTCAGTCATCCCCGCTCAACTGGCGTTGCCGTTCGTCGGACATGAGGGCCTCGACCAACTCGTCGAGATCTCCCCCCAGGATCCGATCCAACTTGTACAGCGTCAGGCCGATCCGATGGTCGGTGACCCGGTTCTCCTTGAAGTTGTAGGTACGGATCTTCTCCCCCCGACCGCCACCGCCCACCTGGCCCCGCCTCTGGGCGGACAACTCGGCGGCCTGCTCGTCCTGTCTCAGCTTCAGCAGGCGGGAACGCAGCACCCGGAGGGCCTTCTCCTTGTTCTGCAACTGGCTCTTCTCGTCCTGCATGGCCACCACCACTCCGGTGGGCAGGTGGGTGACCCGCACGGCCGAATCGGTGGTGTTGACCGACTGACCCCCGGGTCCCGACGACCGGTAGACGTCGATCTGAAGATCGTTGGGATCGATCCGCACATCGACCTCCTCGGCCTCGGGTAGGACCGACACCGTGGCCGAGGAGGTGTGGATCCGCCCCTGGGACTCCGTCACCGGAACCCTCTGCACCCGATGGGGGCCACCCTCGTGCTTGAGACGGGTCCACACCCCCTCCCCCTTCACCAGGGCGGTGACGTCGCTGAGGCCGCCCAGCTCGGAGGGGTGGGCCTCGAGGATCTCCATCTTCCAGCCCCGGGACGAGGCGTAGTTCCGGTACATCTCGAAAAGATCCCGGGCGAAGAGGTTGGCCTCCTCCCCCCCCTCGGCTCCCCGGATCTCGAGGATGACGTTCTTGGCGTCGTTGGGATCCCTGGGCAGCAGCTGGAGGCGGAACTCCTCCTCGGCCCTCTCGGCCTCGGTCTGGGAGACGTTGACCAGTTCGCGGTACTCCTCACGGTCCGATCCGCCGGCCTCGGCGAACATCTCGCGGGCGGCCTCGAGGTCCTCCACCGCGTCCCGCCATCTGCGACCGGCCGCCACGATCGCCGCCAGTTCGGCATGGCGGCGCCCCAGTTCGGCGAACCGGTTGCGATCCGAGGCCACGGCGGGGTCTCCCAGTTGGGTCTCGACATTCCTCAGTTCGTCGATGAGCCGTTCGAGTCGTTCCAGCACGGGAACCCAGGGTATGGCCTCGCGACCGGGGTCGGTTCGGACCCGCCCCCGAACGCCCGGCCAGGTCTCACATGACGTCCCGCCAGTTGTCGGGAACGGCTACCACCTCCGCCGGACCCGCCCCCGAACGCCCGGCCAGGTCTCAGATGACGTCCCGCCAGTTGTCGGGAACGGCTACCACCTCCGCCGGACCCACCAGCGAACCGGCCAGGTCCGTGGTGACCGGGTGGACGTCGCGCTCGGGGACGGCCAGCAGCAGTCGGGCGCCGGGGGCGACCCGCAGACGGGCGTCGGCGGCGAAGGGCACCAGATCCAGGTCGATCCCCACCGAGGTGACGACCACCAACTCCCCACC
>DRKF01000026.1 GCA_011051915.1 Acidimicrobiales bacterium
AGGACCTCGGATCCCGACTCGGCGCTGAGAGAGGAGACTGCGCCCCGGTCGTCGTAGTCGGTGACCACCGTGACCGAATCGATCCGGCAGCGGCGAACGAGTCTGTCCTCGCACCCGCGCTCCAGATACATGGGCCCGAACCGGATCAGGTCGCCGTTCGTGTCACGATCCAGTACGAGCTCGACCCCGTTGACCACCAACGACCGGGGTTCGAAGCCGTGGTCGTAGCGCCACTCGGTGGCACCGGTCACCCGGCCCTCGGCCCTCTCCGACACCGGCAACGGCCCGTCGGATTCCCAGGTGACGGAGTCACCATCGGCCGTCGTCACCGAACTGATCCTGCCGCTGTCGGGGCGGTGCTCGACCGTGAGATGTAGTTCGGGCCCGTCGACGGCGATGATTCGCCCACCCTCGTCCCGGTCGTACTCGACCCGGTTCCCGCCGAGAACCTCGCGCGCGACAGTCCTCCGGTCGCGGTCGTACTCGAAGCGGATCCGGGTGGATCCCCCTCTTGTCGGAGGTCCGTTCACCTCCGACAGGAGCCCGTCCACAGTCCGCTGGAATCCGGTCTTCCCACCCCCCGGTGTGGTCACCGAGTCGATCGCCCCGCCTTCGTCGTAGGTGATCCGAAACCAGCCTCGAGACAGTTCCAGACCGGTCACTCTTCCGGCGGAATCGTGCTCGACACGGCGGGTCTCCTCGCCGTCCCGAAGCTCGGCGAGTCTGCCGAACCTGTCGTAGGCGAAGCTCATCCGCCTTTCACCATCGAGGATCCGCGACGGCAGATCGCCGTCGAACTCGGTGACCACCGGTCCCTGGCCCGCCCGCTCGACCGTCATTGTCACCTCGGGAACGAGGGTGACCCGGTCCTCGTATCCTGAGGGTCCGGTCTCGGTCACCACGCCGGAGCTCGCGTCGAAGGATCTCCTCCAGCTCCGACCGTCGAGGGTCGTGACCGCGTTGGCCCCGTTCCGGTTCGATCGTCTCTCGACCTCGATCACACGGGTTCGACCCTCTGCGGTCCTGATGCTGGTACGAGATACGGAGTTCCCGGGGCCGGGGACCCGGGAGGCCCAGGTCCGGGTTCGTCGGACGCTGCCGTCGGGGTACTCGACCGTCTTCCCGAATCCGTTCGTGGTCTCGACCCTGGGCGAGATTTCTCCGCAGCAACGACGGGTGACGCGGTGACCGCCCTCGCCCGCCTCGCTGGTCTCGGTCACCTCACGCCCCTCCGCGGTGATCACGGTCAGCCTGGTGGGGGGACCGGCGGCGGTCTCTGTCAGGTCCAGGCGCTCCCCGGAGTTGTGGGCCCACCCGGCCAGGGCCCCTTCCTCATCGTGTTCCAAGGTCACCAACTGACCTCTGGGTCCCGATGAGGCGCGGATCAGTCCCGCCTCGTCGTACTCGATTCCGACCCTCCCCCCGACCGAGGGTGTCAGTCCGGTGATCCCGGAGTCGGTGATCGTGAGCAGGACGTCGAGTTCGCCGGGAGCCGTGATTCGGGTCTCGGTGCCCGAGTGGTCGACCTCGTAGACCTCCCGCGGGCGGGGCTGTTCCCAGCGTGTCAGTCGCATCTGGGAGTCGTGTTCGAAGCAGACCTGTACGCGCCCGGTTCCCAGGTCGACACTGCGGCGGTGAAACCCCGCCCTGTCGAACACCAGGGCCGTGGAGCCGAGAAAGCTGACGATCTCGTCATCCTCGATACGAGGGAGGCCGGGGGGTCGGAGGCCGGAATCGACCAACTCGGACTTGCCATAGACCTTCGTGACCGTCCGGCGTCCGGTGCCGGTCCAGAGGGTTCCGGTTGCGGGATCGACGTGGTGGTAGCGGGCGGGGGTCAACCCTCCCAGACCGATTCCCCGCGAGTCCCAGGTATCGAGGAGAACGGACCGGTCCCACCATCGGGTCCGAGCCGGAATCAATCCACGGCGGCGGAATGTCCATCCCACCCTGACCGTGGCGGATCTGGGTCGAGCCACCGGTTCGCCGGTGTCCCCGACATCGAGCGTGTGGGTCAATCCGGGCGCGGGCTCGTAGGTGGTTTCGATCTGTCGTCCATCGGTCTCGGTGCGGACCACGACGCCGGAGATCCCCGGTGGGAGCCGGAGACCGGTCAGAGGTACTTCTGGTCGGGGATCGATGGCTCGACCGGCGAGTCTGCGTTCGTCGAGGCGCAGGTCCAGTCCTGATCCGGGGTCGAGATCGATTCTGACCGAGCGGCTCGAGAAAACGGGAACCACCCTCCATGTCGTATCCATCAGCAGTCGTCGTCGCTGTCGGAGGGTTGGGGCGGTGAGTCGGCGGGCGGCGAGCCGGGACCGCTTCCGATTCCGTCGAATGTCCCCGGTGGTAGCGGAGGTGGGTCGTGGTCGTCCGCACCTGCCGAAGGGGACCCGCCCCAACCGGAAGCTCCGGCGCCGAAGCCGGCTCCGAACATGCCGCCCCCGGGCCCGTGGGGGGCACCGGGGAGACTGACACCGGTACCGGCACCGGTGAAGGGTCGCGCCCGGCCACCCGGCCGCAGGCCGAAGTCGACACCTCCAACGGCCTGGTCGGGGGCGGTCAGCACCCGGAGGATCACGGCCGCCGCCAGTAGGCCCGCCAACCACCCGACGACGCGTGCCCAGTTCTCGGGGGGATCATCGGAGACGATGGGCCGAAGCTCGGGGCGACCGGGGGCGTCGTCGACCCCCATGCCGTCGGTTCCCACCACGAAGGGTGTCCAACCGCCCTCGTCGTACCAGCGGGCGCGGGCGGCGTCGGCGGGGTCGAGGTCCCATCCCGCGCCACTTCCAACTCCGGACCTTCCGGCCACTCTGGCCAACCGACCCTGGCGAACCAGGACCGCGGTGGTGGCCGGACGTGGAGGGGTCGGCCACAGGGAACGGTCGGTGTGGCGTGCGAACCAGACCGCGTTGCGGCCGCGACGAAACCTCAGCCCGGCCACGAGGGCCAGGGCCCGGTGTTGGGGATCCACGACCCGGTCGGGTCGGACGTCCCCTCCGAGCAGGTGGTCGCGCCGGCGCATTCCGGCCAGGAGGCGCAGGTCCGTGGCGAGGGCGACCGCCAGACCGCCCACCAGTAGCCACGCGGTCAGGCGGTGGTCGAACAGCACATCGACAACCCAGTCGAGGGACCCGCTGCGATCGTTGATACTCATGTGGTCGAGAATCACCACCAGGATCACCGCTACCCCGCCGACTGTCGCGACGGGTTTCCTCCAATGGAGGATGAGGAGTCCGGCGCCCATGGCGGCCAACGTGGTCCAGCCGGCGTGGCCCAGGGCGAAGACATCCCCGCTCTGATAGATCGAGGGAACGAGAGCCCCCCACGGAGGCCTGAACCCCGAGGTCGTGGCCCGGCCCCACAGGGCATCCTCCTGAAAGGCGAACCCGGCACCGATCGCGTAGCCGAGCAGGGCCAGATCGAACAGGCCGGGATGATCGAGGCGGCGAGACGCTCCCACCACCGCCGTCACAACCAGCAGTACCTTGACGACCTCCTCGAGGGGGGGTGTCACCCACACGGTGGGGGTCTCCGAACCGATGACGTCGATCAGGGGGCCGGCCAGGTAGTAGACGAGGAGGGCCCCGACCGAGGAGCCCAGCAGGGCGAAGGCCGCGATCCGGCGGATGGACACTGTACGGACCGCGGTGCCGACCAGTGCCAGGAGGAGGAGGGTCCAACCGTGGTAGAACGCGACCCGGGTCAGGTTTCCCCAGTTGCTGTAGTCCGCCAGTGTGGGGAGAGCGACGATCATGAAGCCGATGCCGATCGCCATACCGATCCTCGTGACGGCCCGTCGTGGTGACGCCAGCAACCAGGCCAGGACCCGACTGGTGGGATTCCAACCCTCCACGAGGGAGGGGGGTGTGGCCAGGGAGGCGGAACGGAACTCCGCCTCCTCGCCAGGGCTCCACAGTGGTGGGCGCAGGGACTTCGTGGCGATCCGGTGCGGTGTCTCGGTGGATTCCTCGAGAGTCTGGCCACTGTCCACAGCGGTGTCCCCTATGGCGTCACCGCTGTTTTTCCCCACTGTGTTGATTGTGGCCCGTGGCCATCCCGGACTCAAGCCGGACATGACATTGGCTGGACACCTGCTCGTGGGTGTCGCTTCGGGTCATCCGGGGTGACTGTGGGAGTCAGGCTCCCAACAGGTGTTCAAACACGTGGTACTTACCCGGTGAGGTGGTGCCGGTGGCAGGTTCAGTGCCGGCCCAGCAGGTGTTCGACGACCTCGGCCGCGGTGTAGGTGTCGGCGCCGGGTGCCAGGAACCGGGCCACCTCCGAGACTGCGTCCCCCGAGGTGATGAGCAGAGGTTCGGGGGTGCCGTCGGGTTGCAGCTGGGGCAGCCCGACATTGGCCATCAGGGCCTGACAGAGACACTTGCGACCGACCGTGTCCTCGAGGGCCCCGCCCTTGCGCAGGTACTCCTCGACCGGTTCGGCGGGGCAGCGCCATGCCATCCTCCCCTCCGGTGTCCTGTAGGCGTGGCGGAGGTATCCCAGGGTGCAGGTACGGGTGCGTTGTTCGTAGACGTCGGTGTCGGAGAGGGTCCCCGGTGTCTCCACGACCTTGAAGGGGAAGCCCGAGGGTGAGGCCACCGGGTCGGTGAACACCCGGGCGTGACCCTCGGCGCTCGACTTGAGAACCCGGCGCTTGACGTCCTCGTCGAAATCGGACTCCTCGCAGTAGGCGAATGGTGTGCCCACCTGCACCCCGCTGGCGCCCAGTTCGAGGGCCTCGCGGACCCTCTCGGGCCGGGCCCAGCCTCCCGCCATCCAGAACGGCAGCCCGAGGTCGACCATGACCTCCAGATCGGGACGGTCCCGGTCGCCGTAGACGGGTTCCCCGGCCGGGTTCAGCTGCAGCTTGCCGCGGGGTGGGGCGTTGTGGCCGCCGGCGGTGTGACCTTCGATGATGAATCCGTCGACCGGAACGTCGATCTTGGTCGCCAGCATGATGGCCAGCACATGGGACGACACGATGGCCAGGAAGTCGGGCCGGTGCAGGGTCCCGGGGGTACCTCGCATGGCCCGGGACGGGTCGAACACGGCCCGGAAGTCGTCGTCGCGGGTCGCTCCCTTGACGTCGAGCTTCATGTCGACGGGCAGACCCTCGGCCAGGCGGTTGAGAATGGCGGGGATCGCCCGGGGAATACCGGCACCCATGAGTACGTAGTCGACTCCGGCCAGCATCGCCCCGTAGAGGGAGGGCAGGGTGGGGGCCTGGAGCTTCTCGAGGTAGTTGACCCCGACCGGTCCGGTGGATCCCTCCTTGGCCAGCCACACCTCGACGAAGTTGGCGACCACCAGGAGATCCTCGATTCGGGCCGAGGGGCGGTCGCGGTTCATCGAACTCTTGGCGAAGGGCTGGTCGGGGGACTTGCCGCCGGGGATGAAGTAGCGCTCCAGGACCGCCTCGGCCGCCTCGGGAATCGGGAAGGCGGCCATCGCCCGCCGGATGTCGCCGCCGGGATCACCCAGCTGGAGTCGCCGGACCAGCACCGAGTCCAGAGCCGTGCCCGAGACCACTCCCATCTGTCCGGTACGCGCCACCGCCCGGGCCAGGCGCCAGCCGGAGACGGCCACTCCCATGCCCCCCTGGATAAGCACCGGTCGCTCAGAGGTCATTCCCGGATTCTACGACGCGGCGTGGCCACCGTCGGAATCCTCCGCCGGGTGGCTTCAGTTCGGTTCCATGAGCACCTCGTAGGCGACGGTGGCCGGTACCGGATCGAAGTTGGTGAGTACCAGCCTCAGCTCCACCGTCGAGCCGGCCGTGACTCCGACCGTCTGCTCCGATCTCCACTCCCGGGCGGACCCGCCCAGCGCACTGTGGGGTCAGCCGGGGGCGTAGTCGTCGGGGGCGGAGGCCAGCAGGCCGGTCTCCGACAGGAAGAGAACCGCACCGGTGCCGGGCCCGGCGGTCGTGACGGCCAGGTGGTTGTCGAACACCCCTCCGGGGGGAACGCCGGGCCGGTCCGCGAAGTCCGACCAGTCGACCGTCACGCAGCCCGAGAGCGGATGCTCGCGCTCACAGGTGATGCCGGGGCGGGCGGCATCGGCGAGCCTCAGCACCAGCCGACCCGACCGGCCGGCGAGTTCGGCGGGAACGGCCACGGAGACCTCGAGCGGTTCGTGGAACCCGGGGTCCTCGAAGGACTGGGCTCCGGGAACCTCCACGGTGCCGGTGGCCAGAACCGACCCGGTGGCAGGGACGAGGGGTTCAGCCGTCTCCGCCGTCGATGGGCCGGGCGTCGTGGTTTCGGGCTCCGTCGACGAGGGATTCGTGGCGGTTGTCCCGGCGGGGGAGGATGTGGAGGTGCCGGTGGCCTGACCCGGGGCGGGAGAGCGGCCCGAACCGCAGGCGGTGGCGAACAGAGCCAGGGCGAGGACGATCGCCGCGGTTCCCCTGGTCCTGCTCATGGGCGACGAACCTAGCTGTGCCGCCGCTGCTATCGGGGCTCGGTTGGGGGAACTCCCGGGTGGTGGCTCGCGGGAAGTCCCGATGTGTACCGGTGTCCCGGGCTCGATGGATTCACCGGCTCAGCGGGGAACTCCCTGATGGCGATCCATCATGTCGGCCATGACCGCCCGGATGAACTCGTCGGCCTCCTCGCTCCAGCCCCCGGCGACGCCTCCGTAGATTGCGCCGGACGCGGGCGGCTGCTCCGGGCCGGCGGCGGCGTACTCCACGGCCTCGGTCAGGTCGGTGGCGAAGCGGTCCACGACTCCGGGTTGGGTCTGGGGACGGGTCACGGCCATGTGGATGGCATCGGGGTACTGCTGTCCGTTCAGCCGCCAGCCCCGGGTCCGGAGGAAGTCGTTGACGTGGTAGATGTCGAACTCGTCCGATGTGAAGCTGAAGCAGAAGCTGGGTTCGCCGATCACCCGGAGACCGTCGTGGTTCCTCACCACCTCCTGCATGGCGAAGGAGGTCTCGAAGATCCGGCGGGCGTACTCGGTGTAGCCCTCCCGGCCGAGGCTCACCATGGCCGCCCAGGTGGCGGCGAGCAGGCCGCCCGACCGCGAGCCGTCCATACCGGGCGAGCAGTACTTTCCACCGGTCCAGTCGGTCACGTAGAAGTACTGGCCGTTGCGCAGGGACCGGTCGGCGAACGCCAGTACCGAGGTGCCCTTGAACCCGTACCCGTACTTGTGGGTGTCGGCGGAGATGGTGGTGACCCCCGGGACCCGGAAGTCCCACCGGGGAAGGTCGTAGCCCAGGGCCTCACCCCACGGGAGTATGAAGCCACCCAGGCAGCCGTCGACGTGCAGCCCGATTCCGTGTTCGAGCGCCAGCTCACCGAGTTCGCCGATCCGGTCGATGGTGCCGTAGCCGTAGTTGGTGGCCGAACCCACCAGCGCCACGGTGTTCTCATCGACGAGCGAGGCGATCTCGTCCATGTTCCCCTGGGTCGTGTCGGGGTCGATGGAGGCCCGGCGGACCTCCACACCGAGGAGGAAGCCCGCCTTGTCGAAGGCGGGATGGGCGGTCTCGGGCTTGATGATGTTGGGGCGGTCGATTCCCCGTTCGCGACCCTGCTCGCGGTAGGCCAGTACGGCGTGGAGGATGCTGCCCGTGCCTCCCGAGGTGACCATTCCCGCCGGTTCGGTGTCCACGACCGCCGAGGCGTTCAGCATGTCGAGGGTCATGGCGATGATCTCACCCTCGAAGCGGGTGTTGCTCGGGCACATGTCGCGTTGCAGGGCGTTCATGTGGGCGAACCGTTCGAAGGCCCGGGCCATGAACGCGTAGTGCTCGTGATCGCCGCAGTACATGGTCCCCGAGCAGTGCCCCAGCTCCCACACCGAGTCCTCCTCGCCGGCGATCTCGTCCAGCTCGGCGAGTATCTCGGCCCGGTCCCGGCCGCGCTCGGGCATCGTCCGGTTGACCGGGTAGCGCTCGGCGTAGGGATACATGCTGCTCACTGGATTCCTCCGTTGGCGGTGGCACCCGGGAGTGGTCGGGTGCCGGTCACGGACCAATCATGCCCACCGACCCCTGAACGATCCAAGGTGACCCCACCCGAACCCAAAACCCCATCTATGTCACCAACCGCGCGTCATAGGACGCGTTCGGTGCCATAGATCGGGTTGAGGGAGGTGGTCGGCTTGGGTGGGTCATCCAGCGCCGAACCCAAAACCCCATCTATGTCACCAACCGCGCGTCATAGGACGCGTTCGGTGCCATAGATCGGGTGGGGTGGGGGGTGGATCCGGAGGGGTGGAGGATCCGGAGGGGTGGCTTCAGACCTGCTGGGCGTGGTGGCGGCTGTGGCGGGGTGGGGCGAGGGCCTCGGCCAGACGTTCGATGTCGTCGGGGCCCAGGGTGGAGATCGTGATCCGCACCGCCGGCGGCGAGACGATTCTCCAGGGGGCCGCGGCCATGATCGCGTACCCGGCGGAGCGGGCGGCCTCCACCATCGCCTGCTCATCGGGGGTCGGTACCCACACGTTGAGTCCCGAGGGGCCCGAGGCCTCGACCCCGCGCCGGCGGAGGGCGGCGATCAGCCCCTCCCTGCGTTCGCGGTACGCGTCGGTGGCGATCTGAACGTGGCGGAGGGACTCGGGGTCCGTGAGAAGGTGGGCCGTGGCCCGCTGGAGGATGTGGCTGACCCAACCGGGCCCGTTGGCCATGTCGGTGGTGCAACGGTCGATGGTTCGGAAGTCAGCCGCCACCAGGGCCAGACGAAGGTCGGGACCGAAGGACTTGCCCACCGAGCGGATGGTCGCCCATCGGGGGCCGGGGGGTACCAGTCCGGTCCAGGGGGTTCCGGAGATGGGACCGGCGTGATCGTCCTGGACCACCATCACCTCGGGGAACCCCGACAGGATCTCGTTCAGCGCCGCGGCTCGCTCCGGTGTGAACGCGGCCCCGGTCGGGTTCTGGGCCCGGGGGGTCACTATCAGGGCCGAGACGCCCCGGGAGAGGGCCGACGCGAGGCCCGCCGGCGTCACCCCCTGCTCGTCCACGGGAACCGGGACCGCCTCCAGTCCGGCGCTGCGAATCAGTTGATGAACCGGTATGTGCCCGGGATCCTCCACGCCGACCCGGTCCCCGGTGCGCAGGTCCCGGGCCCGGAGTACCCGTTCGACGGCGTCCATGGCGCCGGACGTGACGGTGATCCCGTACTCGTCGTCGCTCTTCCACGCGAACTGGTCCCGGGCCACGGCTCTCAACTCCCCGACGAGCTGGTCGGCCCCGTAACGGGGCGCTGGTGCACCGGCCGCAGCGACCAGGGCGGGAGCCAAGGGCGGCAGGAGGGCGGGGTCGGGTGATCCGTTCGTGGCGTCGATCAGACCGGAGGGCACGGAATGGTCGAGCGGTGAGCGCCGCGACGGCAGAGGTGCGACCCGCGTTCCCTGTCGGCCCCGCCCGGTCACCAGACCCCGCTCGCGGAGCCGGCGGTAGGCGGCGGAGACGGTGGTGGGGGAGACAC
This sequence comes from Acidimicrobiales bacterium, assembly GCA_011051915.1. GTDB lineage: Bacteria > Actinomycetota > Acidimicrobiia > Acidimicrobiales > Poriferisodalaceae > DRKF01. The sequence goes on from DRKF01000026.1 coordinate 9,447, forward strand.
CGAGCTCAGCCGCCAGCTCCCTCACCGGGGTGAGGCGAGAACCCGGTTCGAGGCGACCGGCGCTGATGGCCTCCTCGATGTCCAGGGAGATACGTCTTGCCGTGACCGGGACCATCCTGTTATCGTAACACTATTAAGTCAATAATGTAACAGAACATTATTGACAGCGTCGGGCCGACACCGCGACCCGGCCGGAGCGAGAAGAGGACCCATGACCGCCGACGATCACACCGCCCCCTCCGAGCGTACGACCGTCAGGCGGGGACGGGACCGTGCGGTCTACGCCCCCGACGCCATCAGGGAGATCCTCGCCGCCGGCGTCGTGGCCCACGTCGGGGTCGAGACCCCCACCGGGCCGATCGTGCTTCCCATGGCCTACGGGGTGAGGGACGACGAGATCCTGCTGCACGGCGGTGTGGCCAACGCCATGCTCCGGGGTGCCGACTCGGCCGAGGTGTGTGTGACCGTGACCCTCGTCGACGGTCTGGTGGTGGCCCGGTCGCCTCTCCACAACTCGATGAACTACCGCTCCGTGGTGATCCGCGGCCGGGCCACCCGGCTGCCCGATGCCGACAAGGTGCCGGCGCTGAGGGTGATCAACGACCATCTGGCGGCGATCTGGGACACGGCGCGTCCCCCGAGCGACACGGACCTGCGGCAGACGATGGTGGTCTCCGTTCCGCTGGCGGAGGCCTCGGCCAAGGTGAGGACCGGGGATCCCATCGACGACGAGGCCGACGTGACCGGCCCCCACTGGGCCGGAGTGGTACCGCTGATCACAGCCTGGGGCGAGCCCTGTCCGGCGGCCGATCTGATCGAGGGCACACCCGTGCCCGAGGCGGTGGCGGCCATGGCGGGAACCGGTCCGAACCCCGGCGGCTGAGCCCGGACTCGTGCCGCTGTGGGACGCGGCCATGGTGGGAACCGGTCCGAACCCCGGCGGCTGAGCCGGGCCACGTCGGGGTATCAGCCCAGGTCGGGGGCGGAGTAGTAGGTCTCCCCGCCTCCCTGGGCCCGGAGGTCCTCCAGCCAGCTTCCCTCGTAGACGTCGTTGGGTCCCTGGAGCAGATCGGGCAGTTCGCCCTCGGGGGTGGTCACGAAGGTCCAGGCCTGGCGCTTGTAGGTCCAGTTCTCGGGGTGGAGGCGGTGAGCCTCCCGCCAGAACGGCACCGCCCCATCGGTGTCGCCGTTCGACCAGCGGCGCTGACCCAGCTCGAAGAACGCCGCGGCCCGGCTGTGGTCGATCGGGCGGGCTCCGGAACGGGCGACGACCTCATCGGGGTCGAGGGCGAACCGGCTGTCCGCACCGTTGTCGACCCAGTCCTCGATGGCGGCCCGGTAGGCGTCGGGATCGCCCTGGAACTTCTGCACCTCGGTCAGGGCACCGTGGATCAGGGGGGGCAGATCATCGGGGATCTCGGCCCCCTTCAGCGGACTGGGTTCGATCGTGAACAGCTCGGCGGGACGGACGATCGTCCCCGACTCGTCGATCCACACGGCCATGGGCACGTTGGTGAAGCCGAACAACCGGTCGGTGATGTGACAGGTGTCAACGAGGGACGGATGGGTGGGTGAGGCCTCCGCCACCCAGTGACGGGCGTCGTCGGGATTGACGTCGAGGGCCACGGTCACGACGGTGGCTCCCCGGTCCTCGATCTCGGAGTGCAGGGCCTGCCACACGGGCAGGCTGGAGCGGCAACCTCACCAACTGGCCCAGGCGATCAGCAGAACCTTGCGGCCGTGCAGCGAGGCCAGTTCGAAGGGATTCCCCTCGACGTCGGGCAGGGTCAGATCCGGTGCCGTGGCCGAGGTGAGGGCCTGGCCCCCGCTCTCGGGACCGAGGGCCCAGACCTCCGCCTCGGGGTCGGGGACCAGGGCCATGCCCAACCGGTCGGCGACAGCGGTCAGGTCGACCGTGTCGGGGGCGGGTCGGGCTTCGGGTGGGAGGGGTACGCAGACCGGGCCGCGGCACAGCCCCTCGGGTCTGGCCTCCCAGCCGGTGCAGCGGGCCAGCTCCGCCACGGAGATCCCCCCGGTGACGGTTTCGGTGTCGACGATCATGCCCAGACCCTCCCACACCGGGCCGAAGCCTGCCTCGGTGGCTGTGGCGGACCCGAGCGGAGCACTGCCCCGATGTCGCTGCGGACAGGTCCGTGGCTGCCGTCCACGCCCCGGCGAAGGGTGTCCTCCGGGTTTACAGTCGGAGACATGTCCGATCAGTTCTTCACCACCGTGGACGGCCCGATCCCCTACCTCGGTCCCGACGTGCCCGAACCTCTGGCGTTCAAGTGGTACGACGCCGAAAGGGTGGTCGGAGACCGCACCATGGCCGAACACCTGCGCATGGCCGTCTGCTACTGGCACTCCTTCAACTGGGACGGGTCCGATGTCTTCGGTTCCGGGACCTTCGCCCGTCCCTGGTTGGACCCGTCGCGTGACCCGATGGAGGCCGCCCGGGCCAAGATGGATGTGGCCTTCGAGTTCATGGAGAAGCTCGGGGCACCGTTCTGGTGCTTCCATGACCGGGACATCGCCCCCGAGGCGACCACCTTCGTCGAGAGCTGCGCCCGCCTCGAGGAGATGGCCGAGCGGGCCGAGGCCCACATGTCCCGCACGGGAATCCGCCTGCTGTGGGGCACGGCCAATCTGTTCAGCCATCCCCGGTACATGGCGGGGGCCGCCACAAATCCCGACCCCGAGGTGTTCGCTCACGCCGCCGCCCAGGTCGCCCGCTGCATGGAGGTGACCCGCGACCTCGGAGGCGCCAACTATGTCCTGTGGGGCGGTCGGGAGGGCTACGACACCCTGTTGAACACCGACCTGGCCCGGGAGGCCGACCAGATGGGCCGCTTCCTCAACATGGTCGTGGAGCACAAGCACGACATCGGATTCGAGGGCCAGATACTGCTCGAGCCCAAACCCCAGGAGCCCACCAAGCACCAGTACGACCACGATGTCGCCACCGTGCACGCCTTTCTCCAGCGCTACGGCCTCGAGGGCGAGATCAAGGTCAACATCGAGGTCAACCACGCCACCCTCGCCGGTCACGACTTCGCCCACGAGATCGCCACCGCCGCAGCGGTGGGGCTCCTGGGGAGTGTCGACGCCAACCGGGGCGACGACCGTCTGGGCTGGGACACCGACCAGTTCCCCAACTCCGTGGAGAGCATGTCGCTGGCGGTTCACGAGATCCTCGCCGCCGGTGGCCTCGGTTCGGGCGGGTTCAACTTCGACACCAAGTTGAGGCGCCAGTCCATCGATCCCGAGGACCTGTTCCACGCCCACATCGGGGGTATGGACACCCTGGCCCGATCGCTCCTGGTCGCCCACGCCATGTACACCGACGGAGCCCTGACCGAGGTCGTGGCCCGGCGCTATTCCGGATGGGAGGGGGAACTGGGTCGTTCGATCATGACCGGGGACCGCACGCTGGCCGGGCTGGGCGAGCTGGTGGCGAACGGGAGGATCGATCCCACACCGGTGTCGGGTCGTCAGGAGGCCCTGGAGAACATCGTCAACCACTATGTCCAGACCGTCCGCTGACTCCCTGGTGGCGGGGGTGGACTCCTCCACCCAGTCCACCAAGGTCGAGCTCCGGACCCTGAACGGGGGGCGGCTGGTCGCCACCGGACGGGCTTCCCATCCGCCTGCGGTGGGGCCCCGCTCCGAGCAGGATCCCGCCGCCTGGTGGGATGCGCTCGTGGCGGCCCTGGGGCAGGTGCACGATCATCTGGATCGGGTGGTGGCCGTGTCGGTGGCCGCCCAGCAGCACGGCCTGGTGGTCCTCGACGCCGACGACGAGGTCATCCGCCCGGCGAAGCTGTGGAACGACACCGAGTCCGCCCCCCAGGCCGTGCGCCTGAGGGAGACCCTCGACGACGAGAGCTGGGCCCGATCCTGCGGTCTGGTGCCCGTCCCCTCGTTCTCGATCACGAAGCTGGCCTGGCTGGTGGACAACGAACCCGCGGCTGCCGGTCGGGTCGCCCGGGTGATGCTGCCTCACGACTGGCTGACCTGGAAGCTGACCGGCCGTCACATCACCGACCGCGGGGACGCCTCGGGTACGGGGTGGTGGGATCCGACCTCGGGCCGGTACCGGCCCGATCTGCTGCAGCTGGTCGGGGGTCGCAGCGACTGGACCGGGGCCATGCCGCGGGTCCTGGGCCCCACCGAGGCGGCCGGGACGGTGACCGCCGCGGCCTCCGGGGATACGGGGCTGCCCGAGGGGACGGTCGTGGGGCCCGGTAGCGGTGACAACATGGCCGCCGCCCTGGGGCTCGGGTTGCGCCCCGGCGATGTGGCGGTGTCGTTGGGAACCTCGGGAACGGTGTACGCCGTCTCCTCGGCCCCGGTGGCCGATCCGAGGGGCCTCGTCGCCGGGTTCGCCTCCGCATCCGGTACCTGGCTGCCTCTGGTGTGCACCCTGAACGCCACCGGGGTCACCGACACCGTCGCCGGCTGGCTGGGGCTGGACCGTCCGGCCATGGAACAGGCGGCGCTGTCGGCCCCGGCGGGATCCGGGGGAGTGGTGCTGGTGCCCTACCTGAACGGTGAACGTACCCCCGATCTGCCCCGGGCCACGGGGTGGTGGACGGGGTTGACGACCTCCACCGGTCCGGCCGAGCTGAGCCGATCGGCCCACGAGGGAGTGGTGTGCGGTCTGCTGGCCGGGGTGGATGCCCTGGTGGACGTCGGGGTGGACGTCTCGGGTCGGATGTTCCTCATCGGCGGCGGTGCCCGCAGTTCCGCCTTCCGTCGGATCACAGCCGATCTGGCCGACCGCGAGGTGATCGTCCCCGTCGACGGCGAGACCGTGGCCACCGGCGCCTGTGTCCAGGCGGCGGCGGTGTTCACCGGGGCTGATCCCTCCCGACCGCTGCCGGATTGGGAGCTGGGCGCGGGTCCCGTCGTCAGCCCCGCCGGTGACGGGTCCGCCCGACGGGTGCGTTCGGCCTACGACCGGGCGGCGGGCTTAGTCGCCGAGGCGGCGCGCCCCTAATATCGGCGCCATGTCCCAGCGAACCCGTGACCTGCCCCGCCGCTCATGTCTGTCGATTCCCGGCTCCAGCGAGAAGATGCTGGCCAAGGGGCCGACCCTCGACGCCGACATGGTGTTCCTGGATCTGGAGGACTCCGTCTCCCCCCTGGAGAAGGAGTCGGCCCGGTCCAAGGTGGTGAACGCCATCCGCAATCAGGACTGGGGGGAGAAGGTCCTGTGTGTGAGGGTGAACGACTGGGGAACCCGCTGGACCGCCTACGACATCATCGAGGTCGTGGGCCAGGCCGGTGAGCGTCTCGAGGAGATCATGCTCCCCAAGGTGCAGTCGGCGGCGGAGATGGTGGCCGCCGATCTGCTGCTCACCCAGGTGGAGGAGAATGCCGGGCTGCCACGGGGTCACATCGGCATCGAGGCCCAGATCGAGACGGCCCGGGGCCTGATCAACGTGGAGGAGATCTGTGCCGCCACCCCCCGGATCGAGACCATCATCCTGGGTCCGGTCGACATGTCCGCCGACATGCAGATGCCCTCGCTGGGCGGCGGTCTCGACATCCCGGGGTACCCCGGTGACTACTTCCACTACGTGTTCGTCAAGATCCTGATGGCCGGCCGGGCCAACGGAATCCAGGTCATCGACGGTCCCTACGTGAAGATCCGGGATCTCGACGGGTTCCGGGAGTACTCCCGGAGGGCCATGGAGTTGGGCTACGACGGCAAGTGGGCCCTGCACCCCGACCAGGTGAAGATCCTCAACGAGCTGTTCTCACCCACCCAGGAGCAGTTCGACAAGGCCCACGCCATCCTCGAGGCCTACGAGGAGGCCACCACCACCGGCGACCGCAAGGGCGCGGTGATGTTCGGCGACGAGATGATCGACGAGGCCAGCCGCAAGGTGGCCGTCAAGCTGGTGGCCAAGGGCGAGAGAGCCGGGCTGGTGCGCTCGAGCTGAGCAGCGGCGTG
>DRKF01000027.1 GCA_011051915.1 Acidimicrobiales bacterium
CAATATTGGGGACCTCCCGAAAGAGCGCGACCAGCGGAGCTCCGCCCGCTTGACACGGCTGGGAGAACTCCAGAACCAAGCTGTCGCCCGCTGCGAACACCCAACCCCCCTCCGGCTCGTTGCTGCCATCCATCATCACCACCGTCGGTGAACCCGAACCCGACCCCGAACACGCCGAGGCCATCATCACCAACCCGACCAACACCCCGGCCACCCGCAGGGCCCGGGGTCTCACGGTGTGGGGGCGAAACTGCCCACCGCATCGACGGCCAAATCGGCCGAGGCGCCAAACGGACCCCGACACAGATCCACCGCGCAACCACTCCAAGCATGATTGTCGTCCAGATCGAAGAACCACTGTCCCGACGAAGGCCGGAACACCCCGATCTGCCCATCGGCGGTCACCACCGGTCGATCACCACCAGCCCCGAACGGACCCCAACACGTGTCAGTACCCCGCTCCCGAGCACCTTCCTCAATCACTTAACCCACCCAATCAGCATCTCACGGCACGACGCCAACTCCGTCAGTCCATATCCGCGGGGCGACGAATATGTTCGTCGTTGCCACCGTTCATCTAACTCGGAGGCGGTCACGGATCGCCGATGGCAATTTCTTGGCGTTCCTCTTGATTCGGAGTTCTAAGTACCAGGACGTAGTCACCAGCCGGAAGGGAATTAGGAATAGCCACGTCGACCTGCGGTCGGCCGAACTCCAGGCCGCCCACGGATCCCGGATCGAGCGGAATCCTATAGCCGTACGTGTAGACCACTCCGTCGAAAGTATGGACACAATCAGCATCGGAATCCTCTGTCAGGATACACAAGGCAGCGAAAGCTTGACCTGGAAACCCTGGCTGAGTAGTCAGGCCCGACAACTGGATAGTACGGTCGCTGACAAGCCTGGCATTGATGCCCTTACCCACATCGGGCAGCCACGCAGATCTTCCAGCCACCGTCACATACCAACTAGCGAAAACCGGTGTGACATCATTGCCGGGAAGGATGCACTTCGCTTCGAATTGATAGGTTCCGGCGGGCAGGAATCCTGGCACAACAAACCTTAGTGACTCGACTGGGCGGCCCGCTATTAGTTCCGCCGACACCCCAGTTGATGACACCAACGGACTGGCCAACGCCGTCGCCCCCGGATCAGCGACCTTGTCCAGGCTGACCAGCACGGACGCGTCAGGACTACCCAGGCCGCAGGCCTCGAGGAACTTCAGCACCAGCCGATCTCCGGGATGAAAGCTGGGGAGGTCCGTCGAAGCAAAGGTCTCGACAAAGGAGAGTCCGGTTCGGTATGAACCATCGAGTTGAACAGTCTTCCACTCATCACCGCTAGACCCGCACGCCGAGGCCATCATCACCAGCCCGACCAACATCCCAGCCACCCGTAGGGCTGGGAGCCTCATGGCGTGGGGGCGAAGCTGCCCACCGCATCGACGGCCAAATCGGCCGAGGCGCCCATCGGACCCCCGCCACCCGCCCGCACAGAAACCCCGGCACCAAGTTCCACACCAACCTCTTCAAACCCACACAGTCAGGATCCACCGAACTGGATCCACCACCAGCCACCATAGCCAGCACCCCACCCCCGAAACCGACACCCCCGAACCGGGGGTCGATTCGGCCCTGATCACGCAGCAGGCCCGCACCGATCTCGGCCGTTCCGGCGGTCGCAGCCGGCCCGGCAGCCCGTTCGGGGCCGGACCAAGAGCGCCTTGCCGACGGGAACGACGGTTCGTCTCTCGGCGATCCGTCAGATCCGGTGCCAGACGGTGCCGCCCCGGGTGTCCTCCATGGCCACTCCCCTGGCGGCCAGATCGTCGCGGATGCGGTCGGCCTCGGCGTAGTTCCCGGCCTGGCGGGCCGCGGTCCGGGCATCGACCAGAGCCTGGATTTCGGCGTCGTCCCCGTAGGCCTCCGCTCCGGGAGGCTGCTCCCCGAGTTCCAGGCCCAGGACCCCGGCCAGCTCCACCATGGTGGCCACCTTCACTCCCCCGGTCCCGATGTCGCCGCGGTCGAAGGCGGTGTTCGCCGCGCGCACCAGGGAGAAGATCACCTCCACTCCCCCTGGGGTGCCCAGGTCCTCCTCCATGGCGGCTCGGAACGTCTCGACCGCCGATTCATCCCTCTCGGTGGTGTCGAGATCGGCCCCCTCGGCCCGGGCCCGTCTGACCACCGCGTCGAGCCGTTTCACGGCCTCGGTGGCCGAGGTGAGGGCCTCGGGTCCCATCTCCATGGTGGCCCGGTAGTGGGTCTGGGCGACCAGCAGCCTCATGGCCCGGGGGTCGTAGATGTCGAGGGCCTCGGCCAGGGTGGTGAAGTTGCCCAGGGACTTGGACATCTTCTCCCCCGAGACGTTGAGCATGGCGCTGTGCACCCACAGCCGGGCGAACTTCCGGCCGGTGGCCTCCACCTGGGCCCACTCGTTCTGATGGTGCGGGAAGCGCAGGTCGTCCCCCCCGCCGTGGATGTCGAAGTCCTCTCCCAGCAGCGACATGGACATGGCCACGCACTCGGTGTGCCAGCCGGGCCGGCCCTCGCCCCAGGGGGTGTCCCAGCGCGGTTCCCCGGGACGGGCCGCCTTCCACAGGGCGAAGTCGAGGGGGCTGTGCTTGGCCTCGTCCACGCTCACCCGGGAACCGGCGTCCTCGAGCAGCTGGGCCAGGTTGCGTCCGGCCAGGCGGCCGTATCCGGGAAGGCGGGCCACGTCGAAGTAGACACCGCGGCCCTCCACCCCGTAGGCGGCGCCCCTGTCCAGCAGGTCGGATATGACGTCGATCATGGGCTGCACGTACTCCGTGGCCCGGGGTCGCTCGGTGGGAGGCAGGATGTTGAGACGGTCCATCTGCTCGATGTAGAACGCCGCCTGTTCCTCGGCCAGATCGGCCTCGCTGCGTCCCTCCTCGGCCGCCCGGGCGATGATCTTGTCGTCGATGTCGGTGATGTTGGAGACCATGACGACCCTGAGGCCCTCCCACTCCAGGAACCGGCGCAGCAGGTCGTAGGTGAGGGCGGTGCGGGCGTGCCCCAGGTGGGGTTCGTCGTAGACCGTCGGGCCGCAGACGTACATCGACACCTCACCGGGACGCCGGGGTCGGAGCTCGACCTTCTGGCGGGTCATGGTGTCGTGGAGACGGATCATCGGGGCGGTTCCTCCGGGGGTGGTCACCCCAGGCTACCGACGCCCCGATCGGGCCCGGGAGCCAATTCGGCTCCACCGGGATCTCGGGGGCCTCGCTCAGGCCGGGGCCACCTCCACGGGTACACCATCGCTCCGACCGTCGAGCTACTCGACACGCGCCGAACCGCTCAGGCCGGGGCCACCTCCACGGGTACGCCGTTGAGGGCGGCGTTGCCCGAGACCGGGTCCAGGAACTCGTCGTCGGTGAGCAGATTGGTGTTCACCCCGCGGTACTCCGTGGCCACCCTCAATCTCACACCGGGGAGGTTCTGGCCGAAACCGTGGGGGATGCTGACCACTCCGGGCCGGATGCCGTCGGTGACCTCGGTGTCGATGACGACCTCCCCGGTTCGGCTCCGCACCCGGGCCGGGGACCCGTCGGCCAGGCCGAAGCGGTCGGCGTCCTCGGGATGTATCTGCATCGTGCACCGGTTGCGACCCTTGGTCAGAACCCTGATGTTGTGCATCCAGGAGTTGTTCGACCTCACGTGACGCCGCCCCACCAGCACCATCTGCTCGTCCCACGGTCGGTCGAGGGAGCCGACCAGGCGGCCCATGTCCTCCACGAGGATCTCCGGCGCCATCTCGATCCGGCCCGAGGGGGTGCGGAGCAGGTCGGGGACCCGACCCGCCTCCAGCTCCCCCAGGTCGACCCCGTGGGGACTGGCCAGGAGCACGTCGAGGGTGAGGCCGCCGGGGTGGGCGCCGAAGCCGTCGCCGTAGGGTCCGGTGCGGAGCATGGCGTCGAGCATGCGTTCGGGTCCCCGGCGGTCACCCAGCTCGGCCAGCAGCTCGGCGGGATCGCGGCCGTGTACCGGGGAGGAGACATCACGTACCGCCGAGGCCAGCAGCCCCTCGATCATCATGTCGTCGATGACCTCGGGCCCCACGTCGGGACCCTGTCCCGCCGCCGCCAGGGCCAGACGGCACAGGATCTCCCACTCGGCCATCTGCCCCTCCTCGAGGGGAAGTACGGGGGGTGAGTAGTTGGCCACGTTGTGGACGGCGAAGTTCAGCAGGGCGAGGTCGTAGTGGCCCTTCTGCAGCGACGACGGCGGGGGCAGGATGACGTCGGCGTGGCGGGTGGTCTCATTCACGTAGGGGTCTACGCACACCATGAAGTCCAGCGAGGCCAGGGCGGCGTCGATCCGCGCCGCGTTGGGCGCCGACGACACCGGGTTGCCGGCCACGGTGACCATGGCCCGGATCTGCCCCTCGCCGGGGGTCTCGATCTCCTCGGCCATGACCGCCACGGGGAACTCGCCGAGGGTCTCCCCCACTCCCGACACCCGGGAGCGCACCCGGTTCATCCGGAATCCGCGACCCCGGCCGGGTTCACCCTTGGTGGAGGGCTGGCCCACGGCCCCCTTGGCGAACATGGCCCCACCGACCACGTCGAGGTTCCCGGCCAGGATGTTGACCACGTCCACCAGCCAGGAGGCCAGGGTGCCGAACTCCTGGGTGCAGGTCCCGATGCGTCCGTAGACCGCGGCCCGTTCGGTGGTGGCCAGGCGGTCGGCCAGGTCGACGATCTGGGCCGGTTCGAGACCGGTGACGGTCGCCGCGACCTCGGGGGTGAAGGGCTCGAGCAGTTCGGGCAGCCGGTCGAGACCGGCGCAGTGGCGGGCCATGTCCCCGATGTGGTCGCCCTCCAGGAGGAGGCGGGCCACCGCCGCCAGCAGGTGGGCGTCGGTTCCGGGGCGGATCGCCAGATGGAGATCGGACCTCATGGCCGTCTCGCTCAGGCGGGGGTCGACGACCACCACAGTGCCGCCCCTCTCGCGGATGGCCTCGATACGCCCCTTGAAGTCGGGGGCGGTGCACAGCGAACCGTTGGAGGCGTGGGGGTTGGCGCCCAGCATGACCAGCAGGTCGGTGCGATCCAGGTCGGGAACGGGAACGGCCACCGAACCGAACATGAGGGACGCCGAGATCTCCTTGGGACGCTGGTCGACGGTGCTGGCGGAGAACCGGTTACCGGTTCCCAGCGAGGTGATCACCGCCCGGCTGTACATCATCGGGGCCAGGGAGTGGGCCCCGGGATTGCCCAGGTAGATACCGACGGCGTCCTTGCCGTGCTCGGCGATGATGCGGCCCAGTCCCTGGCGGACCCGCTCGAAGGCGGTGTCCCAGTCGGTCTCCACCAGCTCGCCGTCGACCCTCACCAGCGGCCGACGCAGCCAGTCCGGATCGTTGTGGAGGTCCTTGAGGGTCGACCCCTTGGGGCAGATGTATCCGCTGGAGGCGACATCGAGCCGGTCCCCCCGGATACGGGTGACCTCGCCCCCTTTCAGGGTGATCTCCAGACCACAGCCCGCCTCGCACAGCGGGCAGGTCCGAAAGGCGGTCCGCACCGGTCCCTCTCCGGCCGGTTCCCCGTTTCGGACCGGGGCCTCCATCGGGGCCTCGTCGACCGGTGCCGTGCCGTCGGGTCGGTGGTTGCTCATGTGCGTATCCCCCTGGTGGAGCCTGGTCCCCTGTGACGGTCGCCATCCTGTCAGCCCCACCGTCGAGGGGCCACCTCATCGGGCCCCGACCTCACGGCCAACGGGAGGTGTCCGCACTCCTCCGGGGTGGTCGGGGCCGCCCGGATCGTGGGAAGCTCCCGTCATGAACAGCGACATCGATGAGCGGCCCATCCCCGTGGAGCCCGACGTTCAGGTGGTCCTCGATCTCATGGCCGAGGCGGGCAATCCGGCGCTGGAGGACATGACCCCCGCCGAGGGTCGGGCCCTCATGGCCGCCATGTCACAGCCGGCCGGGGAACCGATCGAGGTCCACTCGGTGGAGGATCTGACCATCGAGGGTCCGGGTGGACCCCTGGCCGTGAGGATCTACCGCCCCGGGGACACCGCCGACGCTCCCCTGATCGTGACCTGTCACGGTGGGGGCTGGGTCCTGGGAGATCTCGACACCCACGACGGCGTGGCCCGTGGTCTGTGCTCACGCACCGGTTCCGTCGTCGTGTCCGTCGACTACCGCATGGCCCCCGAGGACCGTTTCCCCGCCGCGGTGGAGGACTGCTGGGCGGCCCTGCTGTGGGCGTCGGCCAACGCCGGGCCCCTCGGGGCCGACCCCGACCGTCTGGTGGTGGCCGGCGACAGCGCGGGTGGGAACCTCGCCGCGGTGCTGGCCCGCCGGGCCCGCGACGCCGGAGCCCCACCGCTGGCGGCCCAGCTTCTGGTCTACCCGGTGACCGACCACGACTTCGACCGGCCCAGCTACCTGGCCAACGCCGAGGGAAAGCTCCTGACCCGTGGCGCCATGTCCTGGTTCTGGGACCACTACGTCCCCGATCCCGAGACCAGGAACGACCCCGACGCCTCCCCACTCAGGACGCCGGACCTCTCCGGGCTGCCCCCGGCGGTCGTGGTCCTGGCCGGGCACGACCCCCTCTACGACGAGGGGGCCGCCTACGCCCGGCGCCTCGACGAGGCCGGGGTGCCGGTGACGGTGCTGGAGTACCCGGGAATGATCCACGGCTTCTTCGGCATGGAGGGGGCCATCGCCACCGCCCGGCAGGCCCACCTCGACGTGGCCCGGGCTCTCGGCGACGTCATCTGAGCCGTGCCTCCCGAGAATCAGTTCTTGGAGTCCGCCGCCTCGGGATAGAGGTGCTCGAGGGTTCCGGGCTGGATACGGCAGTTGTCTATGAAGGCGTCCACATCGGACTCCTTCAGCCGGATCACCCGACCGAACCGGTACGCGGGCAACTCACCCTCGTCGACGAAGCGGTACAGGGTACGGGTGGTCACCCCCAGCCGCTTGGCGGCGGCGGCGGTGGACAGCCATGCGATGTCCTCGCTCATGAAGTCTCTTCGCTCACGGGCTTCATCCTAGTCCCTCTCACTATCCGACACAGTATCTCGGTGGATATCGATGGATGTACGCCGGATCGATGGCTCTCGACCCGATGGCCCGCCCGCGTCTCGATACTACCGCCACCACCGGACCCAGGGGCCCGCCACCCGATGGGGGACGACAGTGATTCTCGACCCGGGACGGGGTCCGAGGATGTCTTCGACCATGCCCGGGGCCGACTTTCGGAATTTCGGTGTTCCCTGCGAGGCCGGCGCCCCGGACCCCTCTCACGATCGACGCAGGACCGCTCCCGGTCTCTCACCCGTGTGAGAGCCCTCGTCCACCACCAGCCGGCCGTTGACCAGGACCTGGTGGATTCCGGCCGGGTAGTGCTTGGGATCGGCGAAGGTTCCCCGGTCGATGACGGCTTCGGGGTCGAACACCACCAGATCGGCGAACCGGCCCGGTGCGATGATCCCCCGGTCGGTCAGGCCGAATCGGGCCGCCGGCAGCCCCGTCATCCTGTGTACCGCTTCGGCCAGGGGGAACAGCCCGAGGTCCCGTGAGTAGTGGCCCAGTACCCGGGCGAATGTGCCGTAGAGGCGCGGATGGGGCTTGCCCTCCAGCGTCGGGAGCCCGTCGGATCCGATCATCGTGGTGGGGTGGCGCATGACGGTGCGCACGTCACCCTCGTCGATGGAGTGGAGCACCACGGTGGTCCCCGGGGCCTCGGCCAGAACACGTCCGACGGCCACGGCCGGCTCGACCTCCCAGCTCCGGGCCAGATCGGCTACCGATTGCGACTCCCACTCGGGCCGAGGCTCGCAGGAGGAGATCACGATCGACTCCGGTTCGAGACCGTTCATGGCGGCCACGGCGGAGAGGATCGTGCTCCCCGCCGTGTAGGGATACTGGTCGGCCCACACGTCGAGACCCTCGGCCCGGGCGGCCTCGATCATCTCCAGACTGCGACCGACCAGACCCCAGGCCTCCCGACCCGACGCCTTGTGATGGGAGATCTGCACCGGCAGTCCGGCCCGTCGACCCACCTCGAGGGCCTCGGCCACCGATTCGAGCAACCCCACCCCCTCGTCCCTCATGTGGGTGGCGTAGAGACCACCGGCGTCGGCCACCGGTCCACAAAGGTCGATCAGCTCGGCGGTGTCGGCGTACCGGCCGGGTTCGTAGATCAGACCGGTGGACATTCCGAGGGCGCCGGCCTCCATTCCCTCCTCGATCTCCAGACACATCGCGGCCAGCTCGGCGGTGACCGGGCGTCGGTTGTCGGTCCCCATGACCGAACCCCTCACGACCCCGTGACCCACCAGGGCCGCGACGTTGACGCTCGCCGGTTCCTGTTCGAGTCGCGACAGGTACCCCGAGTAGCCCTCCCATTCGGGCAGTTCGTGGCCCGGATGCAGGGCGGAGGCGAGCAGTACCGCCAGGGCGTGGGGGGCGGCACCGAAACCACAGTTGCCCACGACGCAGGTTGTCACCCCGCCCATGGTCTTGAACTCCATCTCGGGATGGAGCACCACGGCGAAGTCGTCGTGGGTGTGGACGTCGATGAACCCCGGGGCCAGGGCCCTTCCGGTGCCGTCGATGCGCCGGCCGCCGGACAGGGTTCCGGGCCCGCCGATCACCGCGATCCGATCGCCCCTGACACCGACGTCGCCGAGGAAGGGTTCCCCGCCGGTGCCGTCGATGATCGTCACGTCGGAGATCACGATGTCCACGGGGGTACTTGCGTCCTCTCCCCCGAACCGATCGTCGGGTACGGGGTCGGGCTGGCCGGGTTGTCCCGGGCTCACCACATGGTCGGCCACTGACTCGTCTTCCTCACCGGACCGCCACCACCGACGGTCACCTCGCGTCCCCTGCTGAAAGGGCCGTTCGGCTCTGCGGCCCGACCCGGTCGCCAAGGATACGCATTCTCAATTCATATGTGAACATCCCTGCAGCGGTTCGGCGGCGGGACGCGTCAGCCGCGGTTGTTCCTCCCGGCGGGGCGGGGAGTGAGCGGTGGCTGAGGGACCCCCCGCATGGAGCAGGGGTCCCATCGTCGCTGCGGCTGCTCGAGGGCTGCGGCTAAGAGGAGCCCCCGGCTTCCGGCCGGCAGTATTGGTCGGTTCCCGCCGGTACCCCTGTCAGGTGGCCTGTTGCAGCTTGTACTCGCGCAGTAGTCGCGGTTGAACGGCTGACGCCGAGGCGTGATCACCGTGAAGGACGTCGGGGGTCGCTGTCGATGCCATCTGGCCGGCTGAGGGTGCCGGCGACGGAGTCGAAGGTTCCTTGAGCGAAGACCTCGTCATCGTCGATCGTCGCGAGAACCCGGGGAGCCCACCGGCGAAGTCGAGTTCTCGTGCGAGGCCATCGGGGAATGCAACTCGAAGCGCGCGCACCGAGATAGTCGACATCGGCGACTCGGGGCGACGCCATAGGTACTTCTTGCTGGAGGGATTCGATCCTGAGCATCGCGGCAGGCTTCTGGACCAGCATCCACTTCGCGAGGACGAGCGGGACCCAACTGGTGGGGCCAGCCGTTCGATGTTGCTCGGGCGGCCGGTGCCGGAGTTCCGGGGTTCCATGTGACCCCTCGGGTATGCGGTCAGCCTCGGTCGGCTCCCACGATGTCATCGTCGGACTTCGGCCGGAACTCCTCGGGGATGGCACTCTTCGGGGGACGGCCGGTCCTGATCCACTCCCGGATCACCTCCAGAGTCACGTCGACCCCCCGCCCGTTGACCTCCCCCGAGAGATTCACGAACGGGCTCGAACCGGTCTCGATGACGCTCTGATCATCGGGACCCAGCGGAGCGACCGATCCCGGACCGAAGAACACGTATGCATCCGTGCCGTCGGCATAACGGCCCGGGAACGCGAACACGATGTAGGTCCTTCCACCGTCCCCGCCCCTGGGGTCCTCGAGATCCTCACGCATGACCTCGATCGGGGGCACGGTGAGAGGGATCTGCTCACCCGTCACCAGCTCGAATACCGCCGGGTGACCCACCGTGATCGTCCCGTCCTCGTCGAGTTCGGGATCACCCGCCAGCACCTCGATGACCTCGAACCGGACTCCGTCGAAGACGGTGACCGGACCCTCGCCGGCCGGTTCCTCCTCGGGGTTGCCGCGGTCCTCCCCTACGTTCCGTTCGACTCCGACGATGCGGCCGACGAAGGCTGTTCCGGCCAGGTCGGCGAGCTGCCCGAAGTCGGAGATCACCGGCCAACTCGCCATCAGGGGGCTCTGGTTCGGGTCGCCGTCGAAGAATCGGACCCGTTCGGTCTGCGGGTTGGACACCTCGGGCTCCGCGACGTCGGCTCGGGAATCCGATGGCGTACTCGAGGCCGTCTCGCCGGCGGGTCCGCGGTTCGAAGTGGTCGCGCACCCGTTCAGAGCCACCGCGGTGAGGGCAAGTGCGATCACCGTGCCCCGGAAGTGACGCCGGGTGCGCCGATTCTCATCCACCATGGTCGACACCTCGCGTCGGCTCGGTCACCTTCAGGTCGACCGCCTTCAGGGTAGATGTCCTTCAGGGTAGATCTCCGTCAGGTCGGGGCGACCCCCGACACATCGGGAGCTCCCCGACGGTCCGGGCGGCCGGCGGACCGGCTCGGTGGCGACCCCCGACACATCACGAGCCCCTCGGGATCGGCGACGTCGACGTCAGCCAGGACTCCAGGGTCCCTCCACACGCCGGGGACCTTCCGACCGTTTCGACCCGGCTCGAATCCCAGCTGTCGACCACGCAAAGCGCGCCTACCAGGGTGCTCCGTTCCCTTTGAATACTTTTCAATGCCCTATTGACCACTTCACGTATGTGTGACTACGGTCACGTTCGGTACAGACGAGGTGTGTTCGGGCCCCGGCCGGGCTCGGATCCTCCCCGAGGTCCGCAGCGGGATCCCCGGGGATGGTGGCAGGGCCCGGAAGGGGTGGGAGCGGTGGCAGGTGGAGCAGGGGACCCGACGGCACCCCCGATTCCGACGGCTGCGGGTAACGGCAGGTCGAACGGACGGGCGCCCGGCGGCGCTCCCGGTCGGGTGGTGAGGGCCCGACGCCTCTGGCCCGGATCACGTGCCGCCCTGGGTGGACTCCTGGTCGCCGTCTCGGCCCTGGGCCTGTTCACCGCATTCGGGGCGGCGGGGGCCGAACCGGTCCGCAGCTACGTCGTTGCCCGCCACGACATGGCCCCGGGTACCGTGATCGGCCCCGGCGATGTCGGCCTGCAGGAGATGGATCTGCCGCCGGAGGTGGCCCGCCTCGGCTTCGACGACTCCACCGCCGAGAAGGTCCTCGGGCAGGTGACCACCGGCCGGGTCAGCGCCGGCCAGCTGATCGCCGAATCCGACCTCGACGAGAGCGGAGACCGTTCCAGGCCACCCCTGGAGATCTCCCTCCAACTCGACTCCGACCGCGCCGTCGACGGCGGCCTGATGCCCGGCGATCTGGTTCACGTGGTCGCCACTCTGGGGTCCGGCCGGGACGCGACCACCACGGTGATCCTGCGGGATGTGACCGTCATGGACGTGGCCCGTTCGGGAGACCCCGGTCTGTCCGCCTTCCGTCAGACCGTGACCCTGGCCCTGGAGAACACCGACGAAGCCGTGGCCCTGGCCTCCGCCGCCGACACCGGTGAGGTGACGCTGGTCAGGGTCAACCGGAGCGGGCCGTGAGCACCGGACGCTACCCGGTGATGGTCCTGGCCCCGGCCCGGGCCGGCTGGGTCGGGGAGGTTCTGTCGTGGACCATGTCGGGCATCGTCCCCGTGGACCTGATCCGCTGCCTGTCGGCGGAGGAACTGCGGGCCCGGCTGGCCTCGGGAGCCCCGTGCTCGGCGGTGGTACTCGACGCCTCGGCCGGGAACATCGACCGGGAGCTGGTGGCCCGTACCCGCGACGCCGACACCGCCTGCCTGGTGGTGGGCCCCGCCGGCCGCGACTGGTCCGATCTGGGCGTCCACGCCGTTCTCGAACCGGGATTCAGCGCCGAGCAGCTGAACCAGGCGTTGACCGAGCACTGCCGGTCCACCCCCACGGCCCCGGTCACCACCCCTCCCGATGCCTCCGGGGGGAGGACCCGGGGTCACCACGGGCGGCTGCACTGTGTCCTCGGGACACCCGGATCGGGCTGCTCGACCCTCGCCGCCGCCCTGGCCCAGGCCCTGGCCGGTGAGCGGGCCACTCCCGGCAGTGTCCTGCTCGCCGATTTCGATCTGCGTTCGTCCCAGGCCGCCCTCCACGACAGCGCCGACGTCATACCCGGCATCCAGGAGATGGTCGAGGCCCACCGGCTGGGACGACCCTCGCGTCAACAGGTTCGGGACATGACCTTCACCGTCCCCGACCGCGGATACGACCTGCTCCTGGGAGTTCGCAGGCACCGGGACTGGGTCGCACTCGGGGCCTCCAGCGTGGAGGCCGCCGTGGAGAGCCTGGCGGCCACCTACCGGGAGACGGTGTTCGACACCGGCTCCGACCTCGACGACGAGGTGACCACCGGATCCCACGACATCGCCGACCGCAACGCCACGACGCTGGTTCCCCTGCGTCGGTCCCACT
Source organism: Acidimicrobiales bacterium (assembly GCA_011051915.1). GTDB lineage: Bacteria > Actinomycetota > Acidimicrobiia > Acidimicrobiales > Poriferisodalaceae > DRKF01. The sequence continues at coordinate 12,556 of DRKF01000027.1, forward strand.
CCGTGGTGGTGGTCGCCCGGCCCGGGCTGGCCGGGCTCCACCGCCTGATCGGATTGATCGGCGAGCTCGAGCGGCTGGAGATCGATCCCTCGCGAGTCGCCCTGATCATCAACTGCGCCCCGCGCCGGCGGCGGGCCCGGGCCGAGATTCTCGCCGCCCTGACCGAACTCTGTCCCGTCGAACTGCGCCCGGCGGCCCGGGCGGCGACGATGATCCCCACCATTGCCGACCTGGAGTCCCGCCACAGCACCGTGGCCCCCTTCCCCCGCCGGCTGACCTCCCCCCTGGTCGCGGCGGTCGGAGGCCTGGGCGAGATTCCCGATCCGATTGCGACCCCGACGTCCCAGCCCGTGGCCGTGGTCCCCGGATCCCTCGGCCACCTGGGCGGTGGGGGTCTGCTCACGTGAACCCCGGGCCCCTCGCCGAGATCGAGATCGCCGTGCAGGACCGGGCCAAGCTCATCGGTCTGGACCCGGCGGCCCCCGAGGGGGCCCAGCGTCTCCAGGAGCTGATTGCGGCCGAGATCGAGTTGTGGCGCATGGACTTCCGGCGGGGACGGCGCCCCCACGACCTCCACGACACCGACCGACTCGGGGACCGGGTCCGGCGGAATCTCCTCGGCTACGGCCCTCTCGACCCCCTGCTGGCCGACGACGACGTGTGGGAGATCATGGTCAACGGACCCGACGCGATCTTCGTCAAGCGCCACAGCCGGCCCTCGGGCTACCACGACGAGGTGTTCCACGACGACGAGCACGTCCGCCGGATCCTGACCCGGATCCTCGACGACGCGTCGACGTCGCACCGGGCCCTGGATCCCTCCCGGGGGCTCCAGGACGCCCAGCTCGACGACGGATCCCGCCTGCACATCGTCCACCCCGACGTGGCCCGGGGCGGTCACCTGATGTTCAACATCCGGAAGTTCACCGGGGTCACCTATCGCTCCCTCGACGAGCTCGTCGAGTCCGGGTCCCTGACCTCGGGAGTGGCGGAGTTCCTGCGGGCCTGTGTCCGGTCCCGGGCCTCGATCGTCTTCGCCGGGGCTCCCGGTTCGGGCAAGACCACCCTGCTGGGATGCTGCGCCGCCGAACTCGATCCCTCCCTGAGGGTGGTCACCGCCGAGGAGGTCTTCGAGGTCGACATCCCCCTGCCCAATGTCGCGGGGATGCAGACCCGCCCCGCGCTCACCGACCGGGAGCCGGTGGATCTCCGCACCCTGGTCGCCGGCTTCCTGCGGATGGCCCCCGACGTGGCGGTCGTCGGTGAGGTCAGGGACCAGGAGGCCCTGCCCCTTCTGCTGACGCTCTCCAGCGGTGTCACGGGGTACACGACCATCCACGCCGGCTCGGCCCGCCAGGCCCTGACCCGGCTGCGTTTCGTGTGCCAGCTCTCCGAGACCGGAGGCAACATGGGTCTGGGAGCCCTCAACACCCTGGTCAGCGAGGCGGTGGACCTGGTTGTGCACCTCGAGAGGGTCGACGGCCGGGTGGAGATGACCGGCATCGTCGCCGTGGAGGACCTGGCGGCAGGGCCCGAGGCCGTCCACTTCACGGTCTCCGAACTCTTCGAGCGGCCCCGCCGGTCCGCTCCGCCGGTGTGGACCGGGCAGCAGCCCCAGCGACTACGGGCCCTCCTCGCCGATCACGGGTACGACACCACCGCCCTGCTGGAGGCGGTGGGCGGCTCCCCAACGGGGGTCCCCCGGTGAGGGCCCTGGTGCTCTCCCTGGCCGGTTCCTGGGGGGTCTTCCTCCTATACACCCGGATCGTCTTCGGTCACCGGGACCTCCTGACGAGTGTGGGTACCGCCCGCTGGCGCCGCAGGTCGAACGACTGGCTGACCCAGGCCGGCCTGGAGGGGATGAACTGGCGCGATTTCGCCCTGGCCTGCTCCCTGCTGTTCGTCATAGGCACCGGCCTCACCTACGCCGTGTTCGCCGGATGGACACCGGCCGTACTCGGGGGGCTCTTCGCCGCCGCCGCTCCCCCCGCCGCCTACCGCCGTCGTCGTCGGAACCGCCTGGCCGACGCCCAGCAGGCCTGGCCCCGCATGATCGAGGAGATCCGGGTGCTCATAGGTTCCTCGGGGGCCTCGATCCCCCAGGCCCTGTTCGAGGTCGGGAGTCGTTCCCCCGAGGCCCTGCGGAGCGCGTTCGGGCGGGCCCACCGCGAATGGCTGCTCTCGACCGACTTCGAGAGGGCGGTCTCCACCCTCAAGGGTGCTCTGGCCCATCCCACGGCCGATGTGGCCCTGGAGACCCTGCTGGCCGCCTACGAGGTCGGTGGTGTCGACCTGGACCCCCGCCTCGCCGATCTGGCCGAGGACCGGATGGCGGAGCTGCAGGGGCGCAAGGACGCCCGGGCCCGACAGGCCGGGGCCCGATTCGCCCGGGCCTTCGTCATCGCCGTACCCCTGGGCATGGCCCTGATGGGGCTCAGTATCGGGAACGGCCGGGCCTCCTTCCGCACCGGCGGAGGTCAGGTGGCGGTGGTGCTGGGCCTCCTCGTCATGGTGGGCTGCTGGCTCTGGGCCGGACGGCTCATGACCCTGCCCGACGGCCGGAGGGTGTTCGCCGAATGACACTCGACGCACCCCGGACCAGACCCGGCTCCGCCGATCCCCACCGACGGCCCCGACCGGTTCGCCGGATGACGCCGGTGCCTTCGCCTCTCCTCGGAGGCCGGCCGTGAGTCGGCTGGCGGTGCTGGCGTCCGTGGGCCTGTGGGTGGGAATCACCGTCGTCCTGGCCGAGCTTCGTTGGTTCCGCCGGCTGCGTCTCGCCGACCGGCTGCGTCCCTTCGCCCCGGCCGGTCC
>DRKF01000028.1 GCA_011051915.1 Acidimicrobiales bacterium
CCGGCCCGGGGAACCCCGGTGACTTCGGTTGCCGGCGGTCCATCGACCTGGCCCGTTCCAGATCCATCCCGATCTTCGGGGTGTGTCTGGGAATGCAGGCCATCGTGGAGGCCTTCGGCGGGAGGCTACGGAGGCTCGAACGCCCGATGCACGGCAAGCCCTCCCGTATCGATCTCTCACCGTCCGGTGGGGACCGAGTTGTGTCGGCCGACGTCGCCACCACCCCCTCCGTCGTGTTCGCCGGGCTGGGACCGGAGATCACCGTCGGTCGCTACCACTCGCTGTGCGCCGATGCTGACGATCTTCCCCCGGAGCTGAGAGTCACGGCCGTGACCCGGGACGGGGTGATCATGGCCGTGGAGCACCTCACGGAGCCCATCGCGGGTGTCCAGTTCCACCCCGAATCCATCATGTCGCTCGGCGGAGAGGCCGGGATACGCATGATCCGCAATGTCGTGGAGGGCCTCGCCCGGGATCGTGTCGGCGGCGGCGTTGCGCCATCGGAGCGGGGATGAGCCATGCTGGATCCATGTCTGAGCTGATCTGGTACTCCAAACCAGAACTCGAACGTCCCCTGCTGATCATGGCCTTCGGGGGATGGTTCGACGCCGGTACCTGTGCCACCGGCTCGGTTGAGCATCTGAGCGAGAGGTTCGGCGGGGAGAGGGTCGCCGAGGTCGACCCCGAGGAGTTCTTCGACTTCCAGGAGGTCAGGCCCGAGGTGAGCTTCACCGAGGGCGGGGAGAGGGAGATCCGCTGGCCGTCGAACGACATCCACGCCGCCGCCACGGGTGGAAACCACGACCTGCTGCTGCTGGCGGGGGTGGAGCCCCGGTTGAAGTGGCGCACATTCGTCGACAACCTCATCGAGGTCATCGGGACGCTCGGTGTCGAGATGGTCATCACCCTGGGAGCCATGGTGGCCGCCATTCCCCACACCCGGCCGTCGCGGGTCACGGCCAGCTCCGGTGATCCCGAACTGGCCCGGCGCCTCGGGCTGGATCAGCCCAGCTACCAGGGCCCCACCGGAATCGTCGGGGTGATCCATCAGGCCCTCGGCGAACGGTCGATCCCCGCCGTGTCCCTGAGGGTCGGTGTACCCCACTACGTGTCCGGGCCCTCTAACCCGAAGGGACGCCAGGCGCTGCTCGCCGAACTGCAGAGGGTGACCGGCGTCGAGACCGGTCATGGTGATCTGGCGGCCGCCGTTCTGGAGTGGGAGGAACGGGTCGGCTCAGCCGTCGCCGGAGACCCCGAGGTGGCCGAGTACGTCCGTGGTCTCGAGGATGAGGTGGACAGCCGGGCCGAGGGCGAGATCCCCAGCGGGGAGCACCTGGCCGCCGAGTTCGAACGCTTCCTCCGGGATCTCGGCGACTAGAAGCGTCGCCGGATCACAGGACGTCGACGGCCCGTTGCCGCAGCCAGTGGTCGGCCAGGACCAGGAGGGTCATGGCCTCGACGAGGGGAACAGCCCTCGGGAGGACACACGGGTCGTGTCGACCCCTGGCTTCGAGTACGACGGCATTGCCGTGATCGTCGACCGTGTCCTGCGGGCTGGAGATGGTGGCCGTCGGCTTGAACGCCACCCGACACACGATGTCGGCCCCGTTGGATATCCCACCCTGGATGCCACCCGAGCGGTTGGTGAGGGTCCGGGGTCCGTGAGGCCCCGGGGCGAAGGGGTCGTTGTGTTCGCTGCCTCGCATACGACTTCCGGCGAACCCGCTGCCGGACTCGAAGCCCTTGGCGGCGGGCAGGCTGATCATGGCCGCGGCCAGGGCGGCGTCGAGCTTGTCGAAGACCGGTTCGCCCAGACCGGCCGGCACCCCCCGGGCGACGCATGTGACCACACCGCCCAGGGAGTCCCCCTGGCGGCGGGCCGTCTCGATCGCCGATGTCATGGCGGCAGCGGCGTCGGGGTCGGGGCAGCGGACGGGGTTGGACTCGACCTCCTCGGGAGTCACCTCGGCGATGTCAACCTCGGATTCGATGTCGGCGACCGTCGAGACCCACGCCAGGACCTCGACACCGGCGACCTGCCGCAGCAGGACCCGGGCCACGGCCCCCGCCGCCACCCGGCCGACCGTCTCGCGGGCGCTGGCCCGTCCTCCGCCCTGCCAGTTGCGGATACCGAACTTGGCATCGGTGGTCCAGTCGGCATGACTCGGCCGGTAGGTGTGGGCCATGTGTTCATAGGCTCCGGGCCGGGCGTCGCGGTTCACCACCTGCATGGCGATGGGGGTACCCAGGGTTCGGCCCTCGAACACCCCTGAGAGGATGGTCACCCGGTCGTCCTCGCGGCGTTGGGTCACCAGATGACTCTGGCCCGGTCGTCGGCGGTCGAGGTCGGGTTGGATGTCGGCCTCGGTCAGGGGGAGGCGGGGAGGGCATCCGTCGAGGACGACCCCGACCGCGCCCCCGTGGCTCTCACCGAAGGTCGTGATCCGGAACAGATCACCGAAGGAGTTGCCGGCCATTGGGTCGAGGGTAGAGCCTCCGAACGTCGGCCACGAGTCCCGCGGGTGGTCGGCG